>CAIQSZ010000111.1 GCA_903874575.1 uncultured Elusimicrobia bacterium | reverse complement strand
CGGCGGCCGCCTCCCGCGCCCCGGCCCTCATCACGGGACTCGATCCGCAAGCCTTGACCGTCGCGTTCGACGCCCACTTGAATATGTTGGGGCAGTTCCAAAGCACGGAACTCATCCCAACGCTGATGAATCCCCCGGTTGCAACTATGGGACTTGCCGAAGCTTTGTCTTGGGACGCCGCGATAAGAGTCGTCTTGAATCCCGGCGCGGATCGAGCTGTTTTGAGGCAGATTCAGCGCTCCGGAGGTGCGGGCAAAGACGCCGTGGCCAGAGCCGTTTACGCCGTGGAGATGAATCCGAACCTCAGAAGGGGGCTCGTAACCGCCCGGCGGCAATTGGCCGACCTGGCGGCGCGTCTTATGGGTCCCGACGGGGCAGGCCCAAATCCCGCCGCTATGGAGGCAATCTATCGTAGATATTTCGACACCGCCTCCGATGAGCCGGAAGCGGGTCCGGCAATCCCTCTTTACGTGCCTCCAGCCGCAAGCGCCGCCGCTCGCCTTAATTCGCTTAACGTCGGGCAGACCGTGGAAACCCCTAGCGGCGTCTTCGTCGTTCAGGATGTATCGTCAAACGGCAAAAACCAAGAAGTTAAATTGAGGCCCCACGGTGCCTCTGGGGCTTATCCGGCTCTAACCGTGGTCACCAATGCGCATGACGTCCGGATCTACCCTGTTGATCGCGCTCTGGTGGGAAAGCGCGTAAAATATTTCGAGAGTCTTTCGGCGACGTTGAGAAGCGAAGTCTATTACCACGCGGCCTTCCTGCGCCTCGGTGAATACGCGTGGTTGGCGAAAATCGGATTTTTCAAGGCGATTCACGCCTCGATACGCTCGCTGACGGCGACCCAGGAATCTCTGTACGCGGAATTCAGAGAGCAATCCATGGCGCGTCGCGATCAACAAGGGATCTCGATGGAAGGCCTGCATTACTACGAGCGGATGCTGATGGATCACGTGCTGAAGCGCAACCCCAGCAGGCTCATCCGGCAGGATGCCACGGCATTGGATTTTTTTGAATTCGTCCGGGCGGCGTTCGACCGTTCCACGGGGCGAATTAAAACCAGCGTAGTGGAGAGCTATACGTAGTATCTTCACAAGAAATTGCCCGCGAACGGCCGCTCGCTCATCTATGATGCGGATCTAATCGGCGGCCACGTTATCGACAGGCTCGCCGCCACCGACGTAGCCGCGACCGTCCTGTCCTTGGAATTATTCGCGGCCCGGCTTGGGCTCGTCCAGCGGATGGACGACGTCGCATTTGCAAGCCTCGCCGATAGGGAGCGGCAACAGCCGGCGCCCGACGAAAGCGCGAAAGAAACGCAGCGCGCGCCGGCCGAATCCGCGGCGATGGCGGCGACGACCGCCGCCTTATTGGCGGTCAGGGAGCTTTGGCTGGACGGTTACATGCCGATATCCGCGCGAGTACTGAAGCAGTTTCCACGCCTCTACTCGTTCTTAAATTCCCGGCACCATGGATGGACCTACGCGTGGTTGGCCGAAGAAGCTGGGTTGCCGCCGGACACCGCAGACGTACTTCTTGGCGCCGATGGAGCAATCATCCATCGGGAGGTCATTCTCCGACCAAAATTTCTCGATTGGCTCGACGCTCTTAGGGGCACGGAGCCTCTGGAGACCCTTTTCAGAGAGCACGCCAGAGAAGTTGCGGCCATCGTCGCCGCCTTCGGCGGATGGGCTCGGGCGCTTCGAAGCCTAGGCAAGACTCCCCCCCCGATCACGCTGGAGAAGCCGCTGCCCGACCGCTACCAAGCATACATCGATGACGTTTCCGCCGAACTCATTGGCGAGTTCACAACCCCCGTCGCCGGCGCGTTTCCTGGAGCGGCGAGCGCGAGGGCTAAAATCCGCCCTCCCCGCCCCTAGGAACCAAACACGCCTATGAATTTCGTTCTCGCCTTCTTCCTGGCGTCCGCAAGCCCCGATGCGAACGGCGCCGAAATATCCGTGCGATCCGAATCTGCACCCGCCGCTCGCGCCCCGGCCCTCATCGCGGGACTCGATCATCAGGCCCTGGCCGGCGCGCTTGAAACCCACTTGAGCATGTTGGGCGGGATCGTCCCGGCGTCGGCGTTGATTAAAGAGCTGGCAAGTCCCCCGCGGGCGGATATGGCGCCCGCCGAAGCCCTGGCTCGTGACGCCGTGCTAAGAGTCGCCCTGAATCCCGGCGCGGACCGAGTCGTCTTGAGGCATATCCAGCGGGCCGGAGGCGAAGGGAGAGACGCCGTGGCCCGTGCCGTCCATGCCGTGGGAATGAATCCGTCCTTGAAATCGCGATTGATCGCCGCGCGCGGGGAATTGGCCGTTCAGTTGGGCCGGCATGTGAATCTCGCGTCCGGCCCGGACGCGGTGACGAGACTCTATCGGAGCTATTTCGACGGCGCCGGCGATGCCGCGACGGAGGGCCCGGCGATCCGGCCTTACGAGCCGCCGACCGAGTGCCTCGTCGCCAATTTAAGATCTTTGGAGGTCGGGCAACTCGTGGAAACCCCACGCGGCCTTGGCCGCGTCCATCGCGTGTCCAGCGCCGACGAAGCGGCCCAAGTTGCGGTCGATTTTTCCGAGCCTGATTCCACCCAAGCCTCCGCTCTGGCTATATACATTGAAGGAATGCCCCTTTATGCCGTCGACGCGTCCCGGCAAGCCCAGCGACGGCGGTACTTCATGGACTGGTTGCGCGCCCTCAGAGACGACGTTTATTCTCACGCGGACTTTCTGCGCATCCAGGAATTCAGACGGTTGACCGACTGCGGATTTTTCTCCGCGCTCAACACCGCGGTCAGCGCCCTGACGCAGCAACAGAAGGAGCTCTACGAAAGATGCAGGCGTAACGCCGTCGAACGACTCGAACATCGCGGGATATCCATGGAAGGACTGAATTATTACGAGAGAATGTTCATGGATTTCGCGCTCAAGCGGCCGGTGGGGAATTTAATTCGAAATAGAGCCTCCGCGTTTGATTTCGATGAATTCGTACGCGCGGCTTTCGACGCGGCTACCGGCCGAATCAACACGTCCCTGGTGGAGGGCTACATCGCGCATCTCAGGGACAAACTGGCCGCCAAAGAACACACGCTTGTTAAGGCCGTCTTACTGAACGACCCTGCCGTCACGGCGATTGCGGACACCCATGTGGATGAAATCATCGAGTCCCTGGAGTCCCTCGCTCAACGCCTCGGGCTGGTCGAACGCATGGATGACGCGCGCTTCAAAGCGTACCAGACGGCACGGCGACAGGCGGAGGCCGCCGAGACGGCTCCGCCTAGCGCCCTAGATAAAGCCGAACACGCACAGCGGCTGGCGATAACCGCCGCCTTGTTGGCGGTCAGAGCGCTTTGTAGCGAAGGCTACATACCAATATCCAGCCTGGTCCTCAAACGATTTCCGGCTCTCTATGCGATTTTCATGTCCCAAAGTCCCGCCTGGACCTATAGACGCATCGGAGAGGAGGCGGGCCTGCCGGCCGCCATCATGGATACGCTTCTCGGTATAGGACGCATTCATATCGCCGTTCCTCTCAGACAGGCATATGTCGATTGGCTCGATACTCTTTCGGGCTACGAAACTCTCACCTCGCTTTACAAATCCGAACCTAAAAGGCTTATCGCCATCATCGCCGCCTTCGGCGGGTTGAACCGCGCGCTAGCGGCCCGAGGTAAACCCTTCGTGCCGCTGCTGCTGAATGATTTACCCGAACGCCATCGGCGCTATGCCGATGAAGTTCCCGCGGGCAGAGTCGACGAGCTCGCGACCCCGGCCGCGCCGTTTCCCGAAGCGCATGGGATGTCCTTGCCGCGCGGGGACCGGCGGCGGCGCTGATGAATTTTTCTCATCCCAAACGACGCTCCTCGCGGGCGAATTGCTAGGATGCGCGGGTGACCGCACCCCATAAAGCCGGATTCGTGGCGCTGGCGGG
>CAIQSZ010000110.1 GCA_903874575.1 uncultured Elusimicrobia bacterium | reverse complement strand
GTCCACGGCCGTCGCCACCGTCTTCATCACCGCGGACATCGGCTTTATCGACCGCGCGGGCGGCAACACGCTCAATCACACGCTCGGCTTTTCGCTGGCGGCGTTCGCGGACCTGCTGTCTCCCAGCGGCGCCCCGATCGTCGCGGCGCCCGATCCCGTGTCGCAGCCTCCCGTGTACTCGAAGACCCTTCTCATCGCGCCGCTGACGGTGCCCGCGGTCTCGATCAGTTCGTCCCTGCCGCCGATCATCGTCACGCGCGCGGGTTCGGGCGTTCCCGAGCCGGCGGTCGGCTACCCCGCGTACGCGAAGATCGACGCGGCGAACTGCAATAACGGCAAGGACGCGTCGAACCCGCGCAACGACATCTGCCTGGACGCCAACAGCAATCCGATCCCGGACATGTCGCACTGGCTGTGCCCGGACGGCGCGCCGTGGTGCGCGAACGCGCCGTGCAGCCTTTCGAACTGCGGCCAATCCCCTCCGCTCCTCGACGTCAACGGCGACGGACGCCCGGACAACTTCTCGATTGGCCTGAGCACGCGGCCCGATCAGGTCTCTCTGCTCGGCGACGGCGTGCCCACCACGGACATCACGGGCGCCGGCATCCTGGATGTGGACATCAACAAGGACGGCATTCCCGACTTGGTCATCTTCCCGGCCGGTTCCACGAAGCCGCAGTTCCGCATCGGCTTGGACGCGGCGGACCCGGGCAACCTCGCCAAGACGGCGCCCGACCCGGGGCAGGGCCTGGCTCCGACGTCCTGGTCGCCCAGCGCGGGACAGCTGAACTTCAACCTGCCGATGATCGGCACGTCGGGCTACTATCTGGTCGCGGTCGGCAAATACTACGACGATCCGATCGGCGTCACGCATAAGTGGTCGTCGGTGACCGTCACCGGCATCGCCGGCCTCGGCGCGGCCGCGTTCCGCGCGAAGGCGACCGGCGCGCCCATCACCGCGGCGACGTTGGGCAACCTTGTGCTGGGCGTGCCGAACATCGCGCGGCTGACGACCGTCCTGTCCCAGGGCGCGACGTCCTTCATCGTCGACGACGCCTCCAGCCTGCACCTCCCGGGCCTGATCTACGTGGGCAGCGAGATCATGCGCGCCCAGCGCGGAGGGGGAAACCTCATCCAGGTCATCTCCCAGGCCGGCGACCCGCCGCCGGCCACCGGCCGCGGCCTGCGCGGGTCGGCTCCGATCCTCCACACCTCCGGCGAGGTCGTTTCCGACGACGCCGCGATCCTGTCCGCGCAGTACGTCTCGGCCGGCGGCGCGGTCTCGCCGGCCCAAGCCATGTTCGTCTACCGCGTGGATCCCCTGGCGCCCACGGTTCCCGGGGCGGCGCAGCCGCTGGAGCAGGGCAAGACTTCGTTCTCGGTGAAATGGGCTCCGTCGATCCAGTCCGTCTCGGGCGTGTCCCAGTACGAGGTGCAGGAGCGCGGCGGCGACCCGAAGGACCTCTCGGCGAACGTCGTCTGGCGCACGATCAACTTCATTCCGGCGGCCAAAACGACCTATATCGTCGGCGACGCGGCGCACTATCCCGGCGAGGGTCCGCGCGCCCCCGGCGATTTCTTCACCTACCGCGTCCGCGGCGTCAGCGGCGCCGGGGTGGTCTCCAATTGGTCGCCGGCCGCGCAGTCCGCCAACACCGGCGCGACGAACAGCATCATTTCAGGCGTCAGCAACTATCCGAACCCGTTCGACACGCGCAAGGGAGGTCCGGCGGGCTCCACCAACATCGCCTACACGCTTAACGCCAACTCGAGCGTGACCATCCAGATCTACGACGAGCTGGGCTACTTGGTGAAGACCATCAATTGCGCCGCCGGCTCCCAGGGCGGCTTCATCGGCCTGAACTTCGTCCCGTGGGACGGCCGCAACGACGCGGGCGCCCTCGTCGCCAAGGGCGGCTATATCGCCCGCATCAGGGTGAAGTCGCCGGGCGGCGCCGCGACGGCGATCCGCAAGATCGGCGTCATACACTGAGCGCCCTCAAGCGGACCGCCGCGACCCCGGCCGCGCCACTTGTGCGCCATGGTCGGGAATGCTAGATTCACCCTCGTGAAGAGCCCCGGCCGCTTCGCGAAGTTTTTTTCCGTCGTCTCCTGCCTGTTGTTTCTCGTCGCCGTCCACCCCCGTTTCCTGGGGCTCGAATCTCCCGGGGTCTTCGCCCGCTTCCAGAATAATTGGCAGGACTTCATGTTCAGCCGCGCCGGCGGCGCGCTGAGGAGCGGCGATCCCCGCCTCATCCTGGCCGCCGTCGACGCCGAGACCGGCAAGAAGTACGGGTTTCCGTTGCCGCGGACGGCCTATGCCCGCCTGCTCGACGCGCTGAAGGCTTTGGGCGCGCGCGTCGTCGTCTTCGACGTCATGTTCTTCGAGCCGAGGCCGGGGGACGCGCAACTGGCGGCCGCCACGAAGCGCTTCGGCCGCGTCGTCCACCTCTTCGCGCAAGACCTTCAGACGACCGCCCACGGCGTCGTCACGACGACGACCCTTCCGATCCCGCCCCTGCTCGCATCGACGAAATACATCGGCCATCCGAACATCGACGATCTCATCGACGAGGACGGCCATGTGCGGCGGTTCTCCTTGTTTCGGGAGGGCGCTCCCGACCCCCTGAGGCCCGCCTTCGGCGCCGTTTCCTTGGAGGCGGCCGCGCTCGCCGCCGACCAGGATAAGACCTATGAGCAGGTGCGCGCGGAGTACGGCGAGGGCCTGTATTCCTTGAACTTCCGTTTGCCCGTCCGCTGGCCGGCGCACGAGAAGCGCGACTCGGGCAAGAACATCTCGAATCCCGAGATCGTCGAATCCCCGTATCGCCGCGTCTCCCTTGTCGACATCCTTTCGGGGAACCTCACCGACGCCCAGCGCAAGGTCTTCGGCGGGGGGATCGTCGTGGTCGGCTCGACGGCGCTGGGCTACTACGACCACTATCCGACGCCGTTCATCGACCAGGCTCCCGGCGCGGAGTTCCACCTCAACGCGATCGACAACGCGCTCCACGGCGACGCGATGCGGTCGTCTTCGCGGGCGGCGACCCTTCTGCTGGTCGTCCTCGCCTTCGCCCTCGCCTACTTCCTGCAGACCGTCCCCGCCGCCTTATCGGCCGGCGCGGCGGGCGGCGCGTTCTTCGCCTGGGTCGTTTACGCGGTCGCGATGTTCCGGCGGGGCTTTATCGTCGAGTTCGTCCCCCCGGCGCTGGCGTTCGCGGCTTCCTACCTGGCGTTGACGGTCCACCGCGTCCGGGCCGAAGGCGCGGAGAAGGCGGCCATCAAGAACTTGTTCGGCCAGTTCGTCTCCCCGGAGGTCGTGAGACAGCTCGCCGACGATCCGGCGAAGGTCAAGCTGGGCGGCGAGAAGCGCGACCTGACGGTCTTCTTCCTGGACATCGCTCACTTCACGAACATCTCCGAGAAGATGGACCCCGAGGCGCTCATCCAGTTCCTCAATAAATATTTATCGGCGCTGAGCTCGATCATTCTGGAGCGGCACGGCACCATCGACAAGTACATCGGCGACTGCATCATGGCTTTCTGGAACGCCCCGATCGAGAACAAGAACCATCGCGCGGACGCGGTGATCGCGGCGCTCGAGTGTCAGAAGATCATCGGAGAGCTGAACCGGACCACGCCGGGCCTGCCCGAGGTCCCGGCGGTGCGCATCGGCATCAACTCCGGCACGGCGACCGTCGGCCTGACCGGCAGCCAGAAGAAGCTGCAGTATACGGTCATCGGCGACGAAGTGAACCTGGCGTCGCGCCTGGAAGGGGCCAATAAGTTTTTCGGCTCGAAGATCATCCTGACCGAGAACACTTTCGACGGCTGTAAGGACCGGGTGGCCTGCCGTCTCCTGGGACAAGTGCTGGTCGTCGGCAAGGATACTCCGATCAGGATCTACGAGCCGCTCTCGGCGGCGGCCGAACTGAGCGAAGAGTGGAGGAAGTCCCTGCCCGTCTGGGAGAAGGCGATCGAGTCGTTCCTCGCGGGGAAATGGGCCGACGCCTCGTCCGGATTCGACGAGTTCGCCAAGCTCATGCCGCGGGACGCGGCGGTCGAATTCTACGCGGGCCGGGCGCGCGAGTACGCGGTCATCCCGCCCGAGACGTGGGACGGCGTCATCAGGCTTACCGCCAAATAATGGAGATCTTCTGGCGCCTGATGTTCGGCCACCTGCTGGCCGATTTCACCTTCCAGACGGACTTCATCAACCGCTGGAAGCGCGCCAGCTTCGCGGGCCTCCTCGTCCACTGCCTGATGCATCCGGCGTTCTACATCGTCCTGTGCCGGCCGTACCTGCGCGAGAACTGGATCGACAACCCGTTCTTCCATCTCAACGGCTGGTCGTGCATCGTCCTGCTGTTCGTCGCGCACCTCTTGGAAGACTGGTGGCGCGTGTACACCATCTCTCGCTACGGGATGCCGGACAACACCCTGTTCCTCGGCTGGGATCAGGTCATCCACTATTCGGTCATCTTCGCGGTCGCGCCGATAGCCGCGGTCGGCGCGGTGACCTCCGGTTTTTTCCCGGAGAAGTGGCCGGTGCTGGGATGTCTATTCGTCCTGGCGACCCACACCTGCACGGTCGTCGTCTACTTCGTCGAGAAGGACCTGTACGGCGCCGAATTCCCGGGTTTCGACGAGAAGTACCTCGCCATGGCCGAGCGTTTGGTGCTGGCGCTGTGTTTCCTCTTTCCCGGTCGCGCCGGGGCCGCCGCGTTGGCCGCCGGCTGGCTGGGCGTGATGCTCCTTCTGCGCCGCCGGCGGATGTCCGACATGAGGGCGTTCACGTTCTACGCGGGCGCCGCGTTCGCGGGCGTCTGCGGCTTGGCCGCGCGCGCCGTCTACTACTGAGCCCCTGGAGATTCCCATGGACGAGATTCTCATCCTGTCCGCTTCCCGGACGCCCATCGGCTCCCTGAACGGGGCGCTGGCCCATGCGACGGCTCCCCAACTGGCGGGCAAGGCCTCGGCCGACGCGCTGGCCAAGTCCGGCGTGAAAGGCGAGGAATTGGGCGAGGTCGTGCTGGGGTGCGTCCTCTCGGCCGGCGTCGGCCAGGCGCCCGCGCGCCAGGCCGCCCTCGCGGCCGGCATCCCCGTTTCGACGGGCGCGACGACGGTCAACAAAGTCTGCGGCTCGGGCATGAAGGCGGTCATGATGGCGGCGCAGTCCATCGCGCTCGGCGAGGAGGACTACGCGCTGGCCGGCGGCATGGAATCCATGTCGAGGGCTCCTTACCTGCTCGACAAGGCGCGCTCCGGCTACCGCTACGGCGACGCGAGGATGCTCGACGCGATCCTGAAGGACGGCCTGACCGACCCGCACGACGGCGCGCACATGGGCGACTGCGGCGAGTCGTGCGCCGAGGAGTACGGCATCACGCGCGAGATGCAGGACGATTGGGCGGCCAGGTCCTACCGCCGCGCGCTCGACGCGCAGTCGAGGGGCTGGTTCAAGGACGAGATCGTCGCCGTCGACGGCGTCGAATCGGACGAGGAGCCGGGCCGCGCCAGGCTCGACAAGGCGTCGAAGCTGCGTCCCGCGTTCCGCAAGGACGGAACCATCACCGCGGCCAACGCCTCGAAGCTCAACGACGGCGCGGCGGCTCTCGTGCTGTCCGGCGCGAGGGGCGCCGCCGGCAGGAAGCCTCTGGCTCGAATCGCCGGTTGGGCCGCGCACGCCCAGGAGCCGAAGCGGTTTCCAACCGCTCCCGTGGGCGCCGTCGACAAGCTCCTGAAGAAGGCCGGCTGGACGAAGGAGTCCGTCGACCTCTTCGAGATCAACGAGGCGTTCTCGGTCGTCGCGCTC
>CAIQSZ010000109.1 GCA_903874575.1 uncultured Elusimicrobia bacterium | reverse complement strand
TCAGCCGTTCGCCTCGCGCCGGGCGAATGAGTTCCGCCAAGGCCACGGTTTTGTTCTCGACGGCGATTTTCCGGCGGATTCTTTTTTTGGGTTTGATCGGCCCGGCCGCGTTCGGAGGGGTCTTGAACGACGCGACGGCCGGCCCCGCCGCTTTAGCCCCCGTTCTTCCTCGATAGAGACCGAGCGCCAAGAACGACGCCGTGAAGACGGCGAGCGCCAGCGCGCCGAGTCCGAGATTCGAGCGTAAGACGTCATTTCCCCGCAAGCGCCGCCTCCCTGCTGCCTACCGTCACTATAGCCGTCGCCGCGGGCCGGCGCAATGCGGACTTATACCGTCGCGTTCGGATGAATCCTCGGTATTATTACCGGCGCGCCGAGCCGCGTATAACTCCGCATAGACGGCGCGCGCGCAAGCTCGTATAGTCGCATGAGGCTTTGAATCGAGGGAAGATCCAATGGGAAAAATTATATTCGCGCTTATTTTTATGGCCGCGCTCGCCAGCCCTCTTCGCGCCCAGAAGGCGGGAGACATGGGCGTCGGCGTCGTTCTCGGCAATCCCACGGCCGTCACCGGCAAAGTCTGGCTCGACCCGTCCCAGGCCGTAGACGCGGGTTTGGGCTTCAGCACGCATTTCGCCGCGTACGGCGACTACCTTTTGCACGGCTGGGACGTGCTTCCTCATCCGAGCCGGGGCAGACTGCCCGTCTACGTCGGCCTGGGCGCGCAGGTCCGGACTTTTCACGAAACGGAAATCGGAATCCGCGCCGTCGCCGGCGCGGCCTACTGGCTTCCGCGCGATCCCGTGGAAATATTCCTTGAAATCGTTCCGGTCCTCCGGCTGGAACCGCACGGCAGCGTCGGCTTGGACGCGGGCTTGGGCCTGCGATATTACTTTAGGAGCTAAGGTTCTATGCGCGTCATCCTCAACGTTTTCATCAGCGCCGTCGCGGTCCTCGTCACGGGGAGGCTTCTGAGCGGCGTGACCATAGACGGCTTCGGCACCGCCGTCGCGGTGGCGGTCGTGCTGGGCATCGCGAACGCCGCGCTGGGGCCGGTGCTGCTCGTGCTGACCCTGCCGATCAACGTCATGACGCTCGGGCTCTTCACCTTCGTCGTCATCGCCGGTCTGGTGATGCTGACGGCGGCGGTGGTCCCCGGCTTCAAGGTCGCGAGCTTCTGGTGGGCGCTGGGCTTCGCCTTGGTTTTAGCGGTCGTCAACTCGGCGTTGCATGCGCTGACTGGAGCCTGAGTATGGCCGGCCGCGCCCGTTCCATCGGGCGTATTCTCGTCATTTCCGCCGCCTTGAGCGGCGGCGCGGCGGCCGCGCAGGAGAACTGGACCCAGGTCGTGCCGTTCGAGGCCTACAAGCCCGACTATTTCCTGCTGGGCCAGCCGGAAGCGAAAGTCCAGCTGAGCTTGAAGATCCCGCTGGTCCAAGGGAAAACCCTCTATTTCGCCTACACCCAAACGATGTTATGGGAACTGATCCGCCCCAGCCCCTACTTTTCCGACATCAACTATAACCCGGAGTTTTTCTATCGCTTTCTTCTAGGAAATGAAAAGGCGCGCTGGCTGGACTTCGGGCCGTTCGAGCACGAGTCCAACGGGAAGGGCGGCGAGAACGAGCGCTCCTGGAATCGGACCTACGTCCGCTACCACGACGAGTGGGCTCTCGGCGGGCGGACCAAGCTGCGCGCCGAGTTGAAAGCGTGGATCCCGTACTCCCTGAATTCGTCGAACCGCTATTTGCCGAACTACCGGGGCCTTTGGGAGGGGAACGTGATGCTCTCGGACTTCCGGGGCAACTACGTCGTCGAGGATTTGATCTTTCGGTTCTACGCGGGCGGACCTTCCAACGCGGACCCGACTCGCGGCGGCCAGGAACTCACATTTCGAGTCAAGTCCGCCAAGCGCAAGCTGATGCCGGTGATCATGATGCAAGTCTTCCACGGCTACGCGGAAAGCCTGGCCGACTTCCGGCACAGCTATTGGGCCTACCGCGCCGGCGTCGGATTCTGACCGAGAGACAGCCGGATGGACGCGGCGTTTACTAGAATCGACGGATGATCCCGCTTCTTGTCGTCTCCCTCGCCCTCGGCTCCGCCGCCCGCGCGCAATCGCCCGCCGTCGAGCGCGCGGGCCCGCGGTGCGTTAGCGATATCTCGGATGAAGAGGCCGCCGAGATCGGCCAAAAAATCTGGCAGTACGAAGGCGGCGGCAAGATACTGGTTTGGTGGGACGACACGGGCGAGTGCCCGTCCTTCGGCATCAACAACTACCTATGGTTCCAACAAGGGCACAAGGCGTCTTTCGAGGAATCCTTCCCTCCCTTGATCGACTTCATGCTCTCGAAAGGGGCGGACGTTCCGAAGTGGATGCGCTCCAAGCCCCCCGCTCCGTGGCGCACGAGGGCCGAACTGTTCGGCGAGTCGGTCGTGCCGGAGCACATCAGGACCAACCCTCCCAAGAACTGGGCGATGACGCCGGAGATGTTCGCGCTTCAGGACAGCCCGCGGATCGCGGAACTGAAGGGCTTCCTCGGCCGGACCGTGGCCCTACAGGCGCGCTACAGCGTGCGGCGCATGATCGACTCGCTTCCCAAGATGCTGGCGGACGTGCCGAAGCCCGAGCGCCCCGCCGTCGAAAGGCAGTTCTACCGAGTCGCCTGTTCGCGCGGAGGCTTGTTCGATTTGGTCGACTACGTGAACTTCAAGGGGGAGGGGACCAATCCCAACGAGCGCTATAAAAGTCCCGGCGGGCAGATGCAGGGCTGGGGGCTGCTCCAGGTATTGCAACACATGAGCGGCGAGGGCTCGGGCCCGGCGGCCTTGAAGGAATTCGCCGACGCGGCGGAGTGGGCGATGCGCCGGCGCGTGGACAACGCCCCTGCGGAGCGCCGGGAGGGGGACCGTCGTTGGCTCGACGGCTGGATCAAGCGCATCCGGAACTACCGCGGCGACTAGTGGCTCCTCCCTCCTTCCGCATTGATCCTCGCTTCCTGCCGATGACGCGCGCCGAGATGGACGCGCGCGGGTGGGACGCCGTGGACGTCGTCTTCGTCACCGGGGACGCGTACGTGGACCACTATTCGTTCGCGATGGCCGTCCTGGGCCGCGTGCTGGAGAAGGAGGGCTTCCGCGTCGCCGTCTTGTCCCAGCCGGATTGGAGGTCCGCCGAGCCTTGGAAGCGGTTCGGCCGTCCGCGCCTTTTCTTCGCGATTTCGGCGGGGAACATGGACTCGATGATCAACCACTATACGGCGGGCCGCAAGGTGCGCAACGACGACGCATACTCGCCGGGGGGG
>CAIQSZ010000108.1 GCA_903874575.1 uncultured Elusimicrobia bacterium | reverse complement strand
GGCTGGGCTTTCCGCCGGCGCGCCGGCGCGGCGCATACCGGAGCCGCAAGGCAAGAACGGGAAAAAGAGCGTTCTGGTGGCGGATGACTCCATTACGGCAAGGACGCTGCTTAAAAATATTTTCGAGGCGGCAGGTTACGAGGTGCGGACAGCGGTGGACGGCGCGGCCGCTTTCGAACTGCTGCGGGCCGGGCGCTGCGATATCGTCGTCTCTGACGTGGATATGCCGGGAATGACCGGCTTCGAACTCTTGGCGCGCGTCAAGCTTCCGGGACCCAATGAAAACCGTCCCGTCGCTCTCTGCTCCAGCCTAACGGACTCGGCCGTCCGGCAAAAGGCCATGTCCATGGGCGCCGCGGGCTACATCCCCAAGCCCTTCGAGCCCGACATGCTCCTCGCGACAGCCCGCGCCCTGAGCGCCTGAGCGCGCCGCCCCTCAAAGGCCTAGGCCGAGGACCCTCCTCCGCTGGGACTTTCGCTCCTGGGCGCAAGCCGTCCCATAAACTACCATGAGGGAGTGCATGCCCGTCTCTGGCCCGCCCTAATCGCTATAGCACTCGCGGCGCCCGCCCGCTCGGCCCAAATCTCTCTGACCCGTCCGCTCGGCGCCTCTCCGGCGGCGGCGATTGCCTCTTGGCCCGTCGTCCTGGGAATGGCTCTCACCAGCCTCCCACCAATGGCCGACCAAGAGCGCTCTTTGAGAAGACTCACTACCCCCCGCTTAAGTGGACTCCTACCATTCCATGAATTCCCGGGGACACTCAACCCGCTTGCCGATGCACTCAGCAAACACACAGCCCTGGACACATTCATTTCACTACCCTCCCGAGTACAAATTGCCCTACTGCAAGAAGCCGCTCGACAGGCGGAAAGAAATGCCGATCAGATGGCCTCCCACTTATCTATGAGTGGAGCCCCCATTAATATTGACGGCGCCACTCGGTGGCTCGCACTGGCCGATGAAATAGGCCCCTACCTTAGTTTGGCTCGGAGCGAAGATCTGAGGATAGCGCGCAAGTCGGCGGAACTGCGGGCCGCAGAGATCGCCGATCGATTGCACGCCATGGCCACCGACCCCTGGAATGCCGGCTCCGTTGCCCGGCGTACAGATCAACTCTCAAGTGCCGAGAGTGTTGCCCCCTATCTCGACCAAAAACGCAGAGATCAGGTTTCGCTGACGCGTAGCGCAATGCAAATCGAAGTAAACGAGGTCGTGCGTCAATTACACGATATGACCAGTAGAGGCTTGAATCCCGACTCCCTTGACCTGGCCTTAGATAGGGTCGCGCAAGCAGAGGCGGCGGACCGCTTCCTAAACAGCGGTCAACTCGGAAAGGTGAAGGCGGCGCGCAAGAAGGTGGAGGAGTCTCAGGTTCAGTGGTTCAGAAAAGAACTTCCCAATATGATCGCCCCCAATAGAGACTTTACCGCCGACAACCTCCTCGTTGAGACTACTAAGGGTGATTGGGTCGCCCAAGATGAATCTCCCCTCCCCATTAGGAGCAATCTGGCCGCGTTTTTTACGCGTCGGATCATGGAGTTGGAAATGGCGCCGCAGGGCCCATGGACGGCTCGGGAAGCCAAAATTCTCCAGAGCATTCTTGAAAACAACGCCAAAGTGATGCACCTCGTAGACGAAAGCGGGCCGGCGGGGGCGTTGGACGCCATATACGACAGGCTTCAGGCAATCATAGCTCGCGGCAATCGTGATTTACGGGAAAACCTGGGGCCGGCGCTAAAGGCCTTCCGAAGCGGTTACCCCGTCCCCGCGCGCCACATCAGGGCCATAGAAAAGTATTACGTGAAGGTCCTCTCCGCGGACATGCCGGATCGCATCCGGTTGCGCTTTTTGGCCATAGGCAGAACCGGGGGGGGACTGTCAAAGACGCAAATGCTTCTGCCGTCCTGGGATCAACTAGCGAAAATCAAATCCAAGAAGCTCAAGTGGGCCGAACAAGATTTCAAACACGCCTTGATATTGACAGGCGGACTCTTGTTCTCGATCCTGATCGCGATGGGACTGGCCATGATCGGCTTGGCCGTGCCCCTGGCCTACCTCCCCACGCTTATCGCCGTGATCACGACCCTGTGCGTGATGGCCGTCGGCGTCCTCCTATACAACCTCTCGGTCATCATTTTACTTGACCACGCCTCGGCGTCGGCCAGAGACGCCGCCAAGATCGGTAAAGCCCTCAAGCGCCCCGCTCGCCGACGATAGTCAGTTCCTCGCGGTCGTGGAACAGATGGCGGACGCGCAGGGACGCGCAGCGCGCGCGCAGGCGCTCGACGCGGCGCAGCAACGCGAGGGGGTCGGCGCGGCCGAACTTGAGGTTTACGACGAAGCGGCGGCACCAGCCCCGCTCCAGCCAACGCTCGACCAGGTCGGCGATGCGCTCCGGGTCCTCCACCATGTCGCAGAACAGCCAGTCGACGGGCTTATCCGGCGCGAACTTGAAGGCGTCCTGCGGCCGGTGGACGATGCCCGGGTGCAGGCCGCCGGCCTTCATGGGACCGTTGTCCACGGCCGTCACGAGCGCGCCGCGGCGCGCGGCCGAGTAGCTCCAGCCGCCGGGCGCGGCGCCCAAATCGACGACGGTCTCGCCGGCGGCGGGCTCGCGGCCCAGGACGGCGTAGGCCTCCTCGGCCTTCAGGTACGAGCGCGACGGCGCCTGGGGGTCGTCGGCCATGCGGCGCTGGCCCCAGGCACGGGCCTCCCGCGACGCGAGCACGCGGTCGAAATCCGTCAGGAAGACGAACAGGCCCCGCGCGCGGCCGCAAGCCGGGCGGCCGCGGACGGCCAGCTTGGCGACCCGGGACATGCGCGAGCGGATGCGTTCGAAGCATTCCTCCTCGACCGCCTTGGCGCGGCGCGCCAGGCCGGGGACGCCGGCCTCCTCCACGACGAAAGGCCACGGCCCCTCGAAGCGCTCGGTTCGGGCGGACTCCGTAAAGAGGTCGGCCGCGGCCCAAGCGAGCGCGTTGACGGACTTGCCGGACAGTTCCGTCGGGGCGAGCAAGGACAGGTGGGCGAAGCAAAGTTCTCCGGGAGCTTCCTCGCCCAAGACCCAGCCGGGGCCGGAACGCTCGCACCCGCCGGACAGTTCCTTGGCGAGAAACGCCTCATAGCCGGGCTGAGCGACGTGGAGCGCCGCGCTCAAGGCGCCAGCCCGCCCAGGAGCTTTCGTAAATCCGCCAGGTCTTCGGCCGCCGACGCCGGGTCCGCCGGCTCCTTGACCTCCAAGCCCTGCTTTAGGACCCGGACGGCGTCGTCCTTGCGGCCGCCCTCCCGGTACGCCTCGGCCAGCGGCAGGTAGTTCTCGGTGCAGGCCGGGCACAGGCGCACGGAGGCCTCGAATTCGGCGAGCGCCTTCTTCTTGTCGCCGCCGGCGAAACCGGGAACCTGCCACAGGATCTCGCCCAGGACCCGGTGCGCGCCGCCGTGGCCCGGATCAAGGCGAAGGGCCTCGGACATCTCCCGGCGGATCGGTTTGATAAGGAACAGGGATTTCAAAATCCCCTGCGCCTCGCCGCGGCGGCCCATGGCCACGCCGTAGAAGTAATGCGCGTCCGCGGCCTCCGGCTTGAGCGCGACGGAGCGCTTGAGCAGTTCTTCGGCCGCTCGGTAGTCGGTCAGCCGGTCGGACTTGCGCTCGCGCTTCTCGCCGCGGCGCATCAGGGAACGGCCCTTGCGCCACAACAGTTCGGCGTCGTCCGGCGACGCCTTCAGCAAGTCGTCGAGAACGGCGATGCTCCGCTCGAGATTGCGCGGCTCGTCCCGGCGCCGGTAGAGCGCGTCCGCCGAGGCCGTATCCGCCGCATGCGCCGCCGACAGCGCGAGAACGGCGAAGGCGAGCACCTAGGGGTACATGCCGCGGATGCTCACGGCTTTCCCGATGCGGCCCAGGCCGACCATGAACGCGGCCATGCGCATGTCCACCTTCTCTTTCTTGGCGAGGTCGTAGACCTCGGTGAAGGCGCCGACGATGATGTGCCGCAGGCGGGCGTTGATCTCGTCCTCGCTCCAGAAGTAGGACTGCATGTCCTGGACCCACTCGAAGTAGGAGACGGTCACGCCGCCCGCGTTGGCCAGGATGTCCGGAACCACCTGGATGCCGCGCTTCTGGAGAATCGCGTCGGCCTCGTTGGAGGTGGGGCCGTTGGCGCCCTCGACGATGTAGCGGGCCTTCACCTTGTCGGCGTTGGCGCGCGTGATGGAGTTCTCCATCGCGGCCGGGATCAGGACGTCGCAAGGAATCTCGACGAACTTGTCGACCGGGACGTGCTCGGCCTTCGGATAGCCGGAAACGGATTCGCGGGTCTTGCGGTACTCCATGACGTCGCGCAGATCGAGGCCCTTGGGATCGTACAGGCCGCCCGACACGTCGGCGATGCCGACGACCTTCGCGCCGTGCTCGGCGAAGATGCTCGCGGCGTTGGAGCCGACGTTGCCGAAGCCCTGGATGGCGACGGAGGACTTGCTCAGGTCGAAGCCTTCGCGCGCGGCCAGCTCTCGGGTCACGTAGAACACGCCGCGGCCGGTGGCCTCGCGGCGGCCGAGCGAGCCGCCGATCTCGATGGGCTTGCCGGTGACGACGCCGGGGCAGGCGTAGCCGACCGTCATCGAGTAGGTGTCCATCATCCACGCCATCACCTGCTCGTTGGTGTTCACGTCGGGCGCCGGGATGTCCTTCTCGGGGCCGATGATGATGGAGATTTCCGCGGTGTAGCGGCGGGTCATGCGCTCCAGCTCCCCCTTCGACATCTTCTTGGGGTCGCAGATGACGCCGCCCTTGGCTCCGCCGTACGGAAGGTTGACGACCGCGCACTTCATGGTCATCCAAAAGGCGAGCGCCTTGACCTCGTCGAGCGAAACCTGCGGGTGATAGCGGATGCCGCCCTTGGCCGGGCCGCGGTCCATGTTGTGCTGGATGCGGTAGCCTTCGAAAACCTTGATCGAGCCGTCGTCCATCTTCACGGGCACGGACACCGTGAGAATGCGCTTGGGGTGGCGCATGCGTTCCAGCGTAAAGGACTCCAGCTTCATGGCCTGGCCGGCGCGGTCCAACTGCGCCATCGCCTGCCGCCAGGGATTCTCTTCTTGGTCCATGGGGCGATACTAACATGTCCCCGGCTTATTGGCAAGTTTGGTAGAATCGCGCCGTGAACTGGCGCAATCGTTGGACGTTCTGGGCCCTGGTCACCTTCGTGCTGCTTCTGATCAGCATCCCCTCCGTGGAATGGGTGACGGCCTTGCGCGACTACGCCGCGGTCGCCGGCGACTGGACGCCCTCGCCGCTGAAGCCCACGCAGACCACTTTCACGCCGCGCGAAGGACGCCGCGAACCGGCGGAAATCCCGGAGCTCGTGCCCTTCGAGTTCAAGCACAGGGCGCCGAAGGCGAAGTCCGTGGAATTGGTGGGAGACTTCAACGCGTGGAAGCCCGGCCTCTTCAAGATGCTGAGGCGAGGCGACGGCGCTTGGACGCTGGTGGTCCCCCTGCGGCCGGGACGCCACAAGTACCTCTTCTTGGAAGACGGACGGTCCGTCGCGGACCCGTCCGCCGACGCCGCCGACGGACCGCAAGGTCGCCGCGTGTCCGCGCGCACGGTGAGATGAGCGCCCCGCTCCTGCTGGCCTGCGCGCTGGTCTGGCTGCCGCCCGAGACCTTCACGCAGTGGAGCCAGGTCGACGCCCTTCTGCGCGCCCGGCCGGATCTCAAGCTGACCATAGCGCTCACCCCGCAGATGGCCACCCCGCCGGCCAAGGCCGCCTTAACGCCGTGGATCGCCGCGGGCCGCGTCGAGGTGGCCGCGCGCGTGCACGCGGACCCCGTCCTGCCGCTGATCGCCGCGCACCCCGCGGCGCCGCGCCCCGGCGACGCGCTGGAGCGCCCCGCCGAAGCTCGCCGGACCGTCGAGCGCCTCATGGCCTCGGGCCCCGCGGGCTTCGTCCCCGGCCGGGGCGCGCTGGACGCGTCGCTGATAGGCCCGCTGAGCTCGTCCGGCGCGCGCTGGGTGCTCACCGGCGCCTATGAGTCGGCGAGCGGCGTTTGGGCCGCGCAAGGCAAGACCGTGTTCGTGGCCGCGCGCGCCGCCCCCCAAGACGTCGCGCCTTCGTCCGCGGACATGACCTCTCCGGGCCCGGTCGTCTTCGACGAATCGGCCGCGGATGCTTCGCGCCTGCTCCAGGCCCTCAAGGAATCGCGCGACCGCCCCGCGGCCGGCTGGTCCACCGTGGAGCGCCTGGCCCCGACGTCCGACGCCCCGCGCCCCTCCGCCGTCGACGTCGCCTCTTGGCCCGCCTGGGACGGCGCCCCCGCCGTCGAACTCGAGGATCCCTCCGCGCGCGCCGCCTACGACGCTTACGGCGACGCCGCCAAAGCGCTCGGCCGCTACCAGAACTCCGGCGCCGCCGACCTCAAGGTGCTGGAAAGCGCCGTCGACCTTCTGCGCCAGGCCCAGGAGGCGCGCTTCTTCCGCGCGCCCAAGACCGGAGCGCCCGCCGGCCTCCCCGCCGAACTGCGCGCGCGCCTGCTGGCCGTCTACAAGTGCCTGAAGGCCGCCGCGCCCGACGCCTTATACTCCTCCGACTCGTCGTCCGGCGCCGCCGCCGACCTGTCCACCGGCGTGCGCGGCGCGGCGGGCCCGGACTGGATCGTCTTCAACAATCCCATGGCCACCGTCGCCAAGCCCCCTTCGGGCGCGTCCAACGCCGACCCATGGCGCCTGCGCGGCCTGCGCGTGGAATGGAACGACCAGCGCGTCCTCTTCCGCCTCTTCCCCGCGCGCGTCGACGCGGTTCCCGCCGTCCCGCGCCCCATCTACGACGTCTACATCGACCTCAACCACGTGGTCGGCGCCGGCTCCATCGGCCTTCTCGAGGGACGCGGAGTCTTCGCCCGCGCCGCAGACGCCTGGGAGTTCGCCCTGACCTTAAACGGCTCCGACGCCCGCCTTTACCGCGCCGGCGCCGGCGACCCCGAGGAAATCTCCGCCCTGAAGACCGAATCCGACCCCGCCAAAGTCGAAATCCGCGTCGCCGTCCCGCGCGCCCAACTCCGCGGCAACCCCGCGCGCTGGGGCTACCTCGCCCTCGCCCTCGCCGAAGATCCCGTCCGCGCCGACCGCGTCCCCCCCGGCATCCTCGTCTCTCCCGACGGCTCCCGAACCCTCGGCCTGCTCGCCCCTCTCGACCAGCAAAAAGCCGTCCTCGACAACCCGCATTCCCCCCAGCGCGCCGCCGCCGCCCGCCTCGAATCGACCGCGCCCCGCTGACCCCTCGGAGGAGCCCCCATGAGAACTTTCATCGCCGCCTCCCTCGCCCTCCTTATCGCCTTCCCCGCCTCCGCCGCAACCGCACGGAAAACAAAAACAAGAACTCTGTCTCAGACGATAAAATTCGTAGAGTCAAATGCGCGCGACGTCGACATGAATCCTAGAGTCGCAAGCACCCTGGGCTATTCCGGCCCGGTCCACACTCTGACCTTGAGTTTCAAGGCGGATGTGACGCCCGATCATCGCGACCATATCTTCGCGATCGTCTATGACCAGGTGGATGAAAGAAAAATCCCGACTGCTCTCGTTTGGTTTGTTAGTCGGATCACAGATAAAGACTCCGTTAAATTACTCGACGGATACGTCATGCGCCTGGAACCGAACGGAAAGCTTCTCTCGATGGCTCATGGAGAGGGTGTAACCGGAAAAGTCACTCAGTCTCAACTCGATCTTGCATCAGCAGAGACGAAGAAAGTCCTGGACGGAGAAAACGATTTCTATACGAGGAAGGCGATTGGCTTAGCTTTCACAAAATGAAGATTTTGAGTGCTTTAACCTCTCTGGGTTTTATGTTCGTCGGAAGCATACAAAGCGTCGCGTCCAGCAGCGACGTTCCAAGCGATCCGTTCATGGACTGGACGCCTCCGGAAGTTTCCGCAGGACTAGGTTTGGCAACGACGGCCAAGGACGATCTTCAAAAGGCCGCCCCAGGGTCCCAAGCTGAATCGGATGCGAAGACGCGACTGGCTGAAGGTGAAGAGAAAATCTCAGATGCCGGCGCTAAGTATAAGGATAATTTCCCTGCCCAAAAATCAGTAGTTGGAGCATTCAATCGTCTTGGAGACTACGACAAGGCCAAGCCATTCGCCGATCATGCTGTCGATCTGGCCGTAGAAAAGGGCAAGCCGAAGCTGGTGGAGCAGGCGCTGATATTGCGCGGGGACGTCAATTTCGGGCTGAAGAATTACGACGCGGCGCTGAAGGACGCGGAAGCGGCGCTGAAGATCGACCCGAAGAACAAGGCGGCGCTGTCGCTCAAATATCAGTCGGCGGGGCGCGTGACGGGCGGCGCAACGGACGCGCCTGCGGCCGCGGGCGCGGACGGGGGAAGCGAGGCGGCGGGCGGGGCGAGACGAGGCGGGACGAAGGCGCCGCAGACGGCTTCGACGACGCCGGCCGGTCCGCGGCGCGCGGCGGAGGTGATGACTTCGACGCCGCAACGGCGCAGGGCGCAGGCGCTGGCGCGGGAAGCGGAATCGAGGATGAGCATCGATCCGGCCTCGGCCCGACCGCTGGCGGAGAAGGCGGTGCTGATCGATCCCAGCGAGCCGCGGGCCTACCACGCGCGCGCGGCGGCGCGGCGCGCGACCGGGGATTTGGCGGGCGCGCTGGCCGATCTGGAGAAGGTCTTGGCGCTGGATCCGTCCAACGCGGCGGCGCACGGCGCGAAGGCGTCGGTGTCGGTGGCCCTGGGGCTCTCGGCCGAGGAGGTCAGGCGGGAGTTCCTGGCGTCCGGGCGGGCGGCGGAGGACTTCGCCGACTATTACCGCGACCAGGTGAACGCGCTCACGGTCAAGCCGGACGCGGGCGACTCGGCGGCGGGCGGCGAGCGGGCCGCGCCGGGCGGGACGTGGGACGCGGCCGGCTATTGGCAGGCGCGCATCCGAGAGAACGCGGGAGCGTTGCTGCTCCTGGGCCTGGGGCTGGCCGTGTCGGGCGCAGCGCTCCTTTTTCTGACGCGCAGGCGCACGGACGACGGGCGCCGCGACGGCTAGCGCCGGATCACGCGGCGGACCCGGCGTATCTCGTTGCCCTTGCCGTCGGCGACGAGCAGAACGATCTGGTTGACCCCGTCCTTCAGCGTCGCCACGACGGCCCAGTTGCCGTCTGGGTCGATGCGCGCGCTCTTGCCGTCGACTTCCAGCCGCAGGCGGTCGTCGCGCAGGACGCCGACGAAGCGCACGTGGTCGGCGTCCACGGTTTCACCTTCGGAGGGACTGATGATGGTCAGCATCCGGCTCATGGTCTCGCCGGCCTCGCGCTCCACGCGCTTGAGTCCGACGCTGTAATAGCCCGGCGGCGAGAAGCGGCCCTCGGTGCCCAGCAGGTCGATGACCGCGGCGCGCCACCAGTAGGCGCCGGGCGCCAGGTTCGCGTCCGCCGGCAGGAATTTCTCGTCGGCGTCGTATTTGCGGTCGAAGACGGGCTCCTTGAACTCGCGGTCGCGCGCGGCCTGGACGCGGAACCCTTGAATCGGCACGCCGACGTGCAGGGAGTCGATGTCGCCCCGCAGGCCGGCCGCGTCGGCCTCGACGGCGGGCGCCGCCGACGGCGCTCGGGGCCTGGGCGCCGCGCCTCCGCCCGCGGCGACGGCCGAATCGAACTCCTCGGCCCGCGCCTCCAGGGCGGCGACGTCCGACAGGGGCTTGGGCGTCTCGGGCGCCAGGCCCGGAGCCACGCGCGTCTCCATGCCGGCGGATACCTCCACGCGCAAGCCCTGCGCGTCGACCGCGGCCAAACCCTTGTAGACCTCCACCTTGGTGGATAGGTCGGCTTCGACGCGCGCCGAGTAACGCGTGTCCTTGGTGCGGGGCGTGATCACCGCGCTGTCCGTGATCACGCGCGCCCGGCCCGCGAAGACGGCGCCCGCCTTCAGCACCAGCTCGGCGTCCGCCTCGACGGGCTTGATCACCGCCAGCGAGTTCGGCTCCAGGCTCAGAAGTTCCGTGTCGAGAAACTTCACCCGCGCGCGCGAGTCGTCGAGCGTGCGCAGCGCGTCTCCGCGGTAGAGCTCCATCGCGCGCCGGG
>CAIQSZ010000107.1 GCA_903874575.1 uncultured Elusimicrobia bacterium | reverse complement strand
GCCTCTTCGGGCGTCGCATAGCGCGGCTGACCGAACTCATAGCGCACGAAATCAAGCACCATCGAACCGTCTGCCGACTCGATCGGGAATACGTCCAGGAACGCGGCCTGGAGTCCCACGAGTTGACGATCTTCGGGCTCCACTCCCAACTGCATGAAGTCGCGGAACGAATTCGTCTGCATCTCCAACAGGTCCGGAAGGGCCATCGCCTGCGGGATCTTGCCGAACTTGATCTGTTTCACGCGCGTTCTCCCCTACTCGTCTTCGAATCGTTCATTTTCTACTGCGCTTCCGGCAAAAACGACGCTGACCGCCCCTCCTCGAAAGAGGGGCGGTCGCGTCTTTAGATTTACCGCGAACGCGGCATTACTTAAGCTCGACGGTGGCGCCCGCCTCGACAAGTTTTTTCTTCATCTCTTCGGCCTGGGCCTTCGGAACGTTTTCCTTGACGGGCTTCGGAGCGGCCTCGACGAGATCCTTGGCTTCCTTCAAGCCCAGGCCCGTAAGCTCGCGGACGACCTTAATGACGTTAATCTTGTTCCCACCCGCGCTCGCGAGGAAAACGGTAAAGTCGGTCTTCTCTTCCGCAGGCGCTCCCGCCGCGGGGGCGGAGTGGCCAGCGGCGGCGGCCGGCGCGGCGGCGGCGGCCTTCACGCCGAACTTCTCCTCGGCAAGCTTCACGAATTCGGCGGCCTCAATGACGGTCAACTGGCCGACGGCCTCGACGAGCTGCGCGGGCGACAACTTAGTGGTGCTCATTTCATTTCTCCTTAATTTTCGACAGCTCGCTTACGCGATTTATCCCCGAAGGGACTGCCGACTGCGTTTTAGGCGGCAGCCGCGCCGGACTCCTTCAATTTATTCTCGAGGGCCTTCACGACGAGCACGGCATCACGGGTCGGGGCTTGAGCGACGGCAAGGGGCTGGCTCACCAGGGTGTAGAGCAGGCCCACGATCTTGCCCATGAGCTCCTGCTTCGAGGGCAACTTCGAAAGATTCGAACAATCCGCGGGCGTCATCCATTTCTGGGAGACGTATCCAGCGCGCACTTTTAAATGAGGGAACTTCTTTCCGAGAGCCGCAATGACTTTCGCGGGGGAGACGGGATCGTCGTTATCCGCGACGATGAGGCCAACCGGACCCTTCAGCATCTTGGGATCGACGCCATCGATACCGGCAGTTTTGAGCGCGTAGCGAATGAGGGAGCTTTTGACGACGGCATGGCGGCACTTAAGGGGCTTGAGCTGACTGCGGAGCTCATCGAGCTCCACAAACTTCATGCCTTGAAATTCGGTGAAAAACAGGTGGGGCGCGGTCTTGAGCTTCTCCGCGAGCACCTTAGAGCTTTCAATCTTTTGTTGCTTCGTCAGTTTCATCCGAATACCCTCTATTTAAATCGCAATTCGAGGCCCGCGCCATACAGATATCCATCAGTGAACGAAGCTTCCGCAAAAAAAGCCTCATGCTCACCGACAGGAACCCTTAGTCCTAAAAACGGCGCCACCGTATCCTGCTGGCCTCCGGCGTGGCTTCCATCGACCAGGTCCTTTATGTCCGACTGGACTCTCGTCCACTTCACTCCGCCGTACGGCTCCAACTTCCAGTACTCGTCCAGGCTGAAAAGATGACTGCCTTCCACCGCAAACTGATACGTCATGAGTTCCAGACGCTGATTGATGTTATTGTTCAGACCGGGCGTCCCGCCCGGGAAACGACGATTAAAATCGTAAAGGGAACGTAAAATGCTCGCATCGATGGATATTGCAGGAGTCGGGAAACCGCTTGCAGCGACGATCGTATCTGGAACGATGGAGGTTTTTATGCCGGCTCCGTATAACTGTCCCAGCGAATCGCCCGTCAAAGAATTTGAAACGGTCGCCGAGGGAACGCTTAGGCTGTATTCGCCGACTCCGAAGATCGCATAATATTGGAACCTTTCCCAAGGTTGCCATACGATTTTCATCATCCCTGCGCCTCCGGATCCTTTTGCTTCAATAACTCCGGATTGGCCGCAAGTAAACGAAACACCATTGGGCGTGGAGCAGTCGCCCCCGCCGTTGATCGAAAAATTAAGCGTCTGATCGGTGACGCCCTGGTAATAGCCCAGAAATTTCAAAGAGCCGTTCGTCGCCTGACGCGCCGTCGTAGCAAGTACCTGCGCAACGGCCGAAACGGCCGTAAGCGCGAAGACCAAGACTAAGACTGTGCGAATAATACGGCGATCTGAACTTCCATTCGGACGATTCAAAAGGTTAATGAGACCGGCGACGACCTACTCTCCCAACGCCGAGTTGGGCGTTAGTACCATCGGCCCTGACAAGCTTAACGGCCGTGTTCGGAATGGGAACGGGTGTATCCCTGTCGGAAATATCACCGGTCTCACTAACCTCTTGAATCGAGCAGACCCTTGCGGGCCAGGAGGGAGTGTGGATGACGACGCTTGCGCGACACCATCGCTTCGACAAAGAACCGAAGCGAACTCCATCGTGAGTATTCTAGCAAAAACAACTACAAACAACAAGCGCCGCGCTTCACGCTTCCCCAAAATCATCATAGAGATGTATTTGGAGAAGATCGAAGAATACGGCCAAGCCTCACGGGCGATTAGTACTGCTTCGCTTAATCCATCGCTGGACTT
>CAIQSZ010000106.1 GCA_903874575.1 uncultured Elusimicrobia bacterium | reverse complement strand
GGAGATCATGAAGGAGTGCATCCTGCGCTACCGCGCGAAGCCTCCTTACTATCACCTGCAGAGCGCGATGGCTCCATTCTAACTCTATGATTACATTATCAGCGGTATCGGTCTTAGCGCTTCTCGTCGCGCCGCCGTCCTTCGGGCGCGACGCCGTCGGTCCGCGCCTGGGCGTCGTCGTGGTCGTCGACCAGATGCGGGCCGATTACTTGGAACGCGATCCTGCGTTCAACGGCGGGTTCAGGCGCCTGGCAAGCGAAGGCGCGGTCTTCACCGCGGCGCGACACCTGCACGTCCCGACCGAGACCTGCCCCGGGCATGCCGCCATCTCTACGGGGCGAGCTCCGATCACGCACGGCATCGTCGCCAACGAATGGTTCGACCGCGCGAAGGGCGCGCAGGTCTACTGCGTCGCCGACGATCCGTACGGAACCGGGCCCGGAAACTTCTCCGGACCGACGTTGGCCGACGCGGTGAAGGCGTCGGACCCGAAGGCCCGCGTCTTCTCGGTGTCGGGCAAGGACCGGGCGGCCGTGCTCCTGGGCGGACGGCATCCGGACCTGGCGCTGTGGCTGGACCGCGCGCGCGGCGTGTTCACGACCTCCTCCTATTATCGACGCCCCGACTGGCTGGACGCCTTCAACACCGAGCTGATGAAATCGGGTCTCCTGCCGCTGACGGGGGGAAAGGTCGCCGATGAAGCCTTGGCCGGCCCCGCCTTCGACGAGGCGACCGCGCGGCTGGTCTCCGAGTTGGTGCGCCGCGAGCAAGTCGGCCGCGGTCCGTCCACGGACCTTCTGCTTGTCAGCTTCTCGGCCACCGACTACGTCGGGCACCGCTACGGGACCGAGGCGCCCCAAATGGTTTCCCAGCTGCGGGCCGTCGACTCGATCCTCGGGCGTCTGCTGTCTCAATTGGAGGCCGCCTCCGGGGGAAGCCTCAAGGTCGCCTTCTCGGCCGACCACGGCGCGATCGCGTCGCCCGAAGATCCGTCCGGCAAGCGCCTGGGCGTTCGCAGGACGTCCTGGAACGTCCTCGGCGCGGCCCTGGAAGCGGCTCTCCAAGCGCGTTGGCCGGCTCCCGCCGAACGCTGGATCTTGGCCGGCTCCATGCCCCATATTTATTTGAACCGCGCTCTCGCCGCGCGGCAGGGCTTGGATTGGCCCCTATTCCTGCGGGAGGCGGCCAAGGTTCTGAGAACGGTCGACGGAATCGACCGCGCGTTCGCGACGATGGACGTGCCGGCCTTGGACGACGCGGACCCCCTGAACGCCGTGTTGCGGCGTTCGGTGCGCGCGGACCGCGCCGGCGACCTGTACGTCTTCCTCCGCGAGAACCTCCTGCTCCACGGCTCGTCCACCGGCACCAGCCACGGCAGCCTCTGGGACTACGACGCGCGCGTGCCCCTCGTCTTTTGGGGAACCGGCATCCGCGCGGCGCGCTTCGACGGCCCCGCCTCGCCGCTGGACATCGCGCCGACGCTCGCCCGGCTCCTGGGCGTGCGCTACGAACCGGGCGACGGCGGCGCCTTACGAAACGAGGTCCTCACGGCGCCGAAATCAGCCGAGAAATCGCCGATCAATCAATGACCGGAACGCCCGCCTAACGCTCGAAGAAAGGGTGCGCTAGGTAGGGCAGACGCATCGGCTTGCGCTCGGTCTTTTTGAGTTCCATCTCGGAGATCAAGACGGAGGGGCAGACGATGCTGGCGGGCACGTAGCCGCGGCTGTACCGATAAGGACCCGCTTGAGGATAGTTGTAGACGGCGACCTCCGCCGAGGCCGCGGTCACGTCGCGCAGCGCCCGAAGCGTTACGTTGGCGAAGGCCGCGCCGCGGATGGGTTCCTTGCGGCCGTCGTCGACGTATACCTTGTATGCGATGACCGGCTCCGCGAGGACGTCGTTTTCCTCCTGAGCCCATTCCTCCCCGAGGCGAGGGATCAGCAGCCCGTAACGCAGCCCGAGGGCGCCGGCCTGCCGGCGCAGCAGACTCTCCAGTTCTTGAGAGGATACGGTCGAATCGGCGTGGACGATCAGATTGCTGGGACGGGACACGACGACTTCGCTTCTCTCCGCCCGCCCGCGCCCGTTGGAGTTCGAGCGCTCCTTGATCGGCGAGCGGCTCATGAGAAGATCCCGGAGCAGGCCCTTCTGGACCAAAGCAACCTTCCTCGCCGAGAGGCCTTCGTCGTCGACCTCATAACCGCCCACGAGAGGCTCGCCGTTCCAAACCGCCAGGCCGGGGTCGTCCTCGATATCGAGAAGCGGCGAGACCGCGCGCAGCCCGAGCCGCGAGGCCAGCCCGCCCGACGGATAATATTTTTCCATCCTCTTGTCCTCGATCCAGAGGGAGCGCGGAGACGAAACGTTTCGGACGAACAACTGATTGAAGAACTCCGCGGAAGCTTGGCCTTGGAACAAAACCGGCCCCCAGTAAGAATCCATGAGAGGCGCGTCAACCGCCTCAACGAGACCGCGCGCGAGAGCCTCCGTCGCTGCGGAAAGCTCGCCGTCGCCGGGGATATCGGAAAGGCGCCGGTAGAAGAACCGACGTCTGCCGAAGATCGGCAAACCGTCCGGGCCCTGCGCCGCGGCATTGATGACGATCTCGTAGAGATCGAGGGGACGGTCGCCGCTGCGCCCCTCGCTGTCGAGGAAGTAGCGCGTCCCCGTCGTCCAATTCATATTCACCCAGGAGTCCTGGATGCGCGGATGCTTGCGGAAAATCATGGAAAGGCGGCGCGCGCGCTCCTCCCAGGCCGGAAGGTCGAGGACCTCGGCGCGGGCGGCGTGAGTCGAGACGGCGACCGGATCGTCGGAAAGATCGGGAGGCACGTCGCGGATATCGTGTTCGTCGCGGTAAGCCGTTTTTTGGGCCAGCTTTTCGAGGGCCTTTTTGTAGGCGCGGTCGGTCAGCGACCATAGCTCGAACCGCAAGGCGTCCTCATCGTCGTCGATGGGGAGATCGGCGGCGAGCGGCCGATAGTCCCACTCGCCTTTGGAGACGTAATGAGTCTGATCGAACGCCCGGGAGCCGACGCGCAGGTCGATCGAGACGGACCGCCGACGTTCGACCGGAAACCGGCGAAGTCCGCCGAAGCTCGCCGTCATGTAAACGCCGGTCGTCTCGTCGATCCGATAAGAAAGGAAATACGGCTTGACGCGTCCCGGCATCTGGAGCCGCGCCAAAGTGCGCCGCATCTCGCCTTCCACGGCCCGCCCGAGCGCCCCGGGAGCCGCCGCGCCAGGAGAGGCCAGCAGGACCAGCAGAATCGCCGCTCCCGTCATCGGGCCGCCTCCTCGTCATGGAAAGGCACCGGCAATACCGGAGGCTGCTCCGAGGACTTGGCTTTCCTTTCAACCTCGATTTCAGTCACGAGCACGCTCGGCGCGACGCCCGACACGGGGACCTGGCCGGATTCCGCGCCGCAGGACCCATTGAAGACCGCGTCATCGTCGGCCGCCGCCGCGATCTTGGCGAACGCGGCCAACGGCGTGCCGACGATGTCCACGCCGCGCACGGGCTCGTCCGGGCGTCCGTCGGCGTAAACGCGGTACACCAGCAAAGGGAGCACCTTGAACGACTGCGGTCTCTCGCGGGTCGTCATCGTGAACCCGCCCGCGATATCGTCGAAAATAAGGCCGTAAGGCTTGCCTTGCCGGCGGATTTCGTCGATGAGGCGTTCTCTCAATTTCTCGTACGAGACGGTCTCGGAGGCCTCGATGATCGTGTTGCCCATGCGGGGCACGACCTGGCGTCCTTTTTCCCGGCGTCCATGACCGTTGGAACGCTCGAAGCCCTTGATCGGCATCCTGGAGGTCATGAAGTTTTTGAGGATGCCGTGTTCGACCAAGGGCAGGCGCCGCGACGGAACGCCCTCGTCGTCGAAGGCATAGGCGCCCCGCAAAAAAGTCCCCCGAAAGCGGCTAAGGGTCGGATCGTCGTAGACGCTGATCAGCGGCGAGACGACCCTCTGCCCGACCATCTTCGTGAAGGTCTGCCCTTCGCCCTCTA
This sequence comes from uncultured Elusimicrobia bacterium, assembly GCA_903874575.1. Lineage (GTDB taxonomy): Bacteria > Elusimicrobiota > Elusimicrobia > UBA1565 > UBA9628 > GWA2-66-18. The sequence goes on along the minus strand of CAIQSZ010000106.1, from coordinate 1,301 downwards.
TTTTTTGGCGGTGGCCCTCTAGGCGGTGGCCGAGAATCTCGTGAAAATAGACGGCCGTCGCCCGGTTGCGGATGATCGCGGGCCCCGAGTACGGAGAGATCAAGGGGGCCTTGCGCAAGGCATCCAATTCCGCGACCGAAACCTTCATATCCCGCAGAACGACGTCGTCCGGGGGCAGATCGGCCAGGCTGTCCGAATTGTAGGACTTGGAGCGCGCAAGGCTCATGCCGTCCGTCGTCTGGCTCGTCATCGAATACGAAAGCGTGACATAGCGGCTGCCCGCGGCGATCCGCGTCCCTTCGGAGTTGGCGATATAGCGGTTTTCCGTCTCGACCGAAAGCAGGACCCCGGACTGATGGATGAACGCGTACGGCTTGAGCGCGCGCGACAGGCGTCTCAGGCGCTCCCGCCAAGGCCCGGCGTCGACGGCGGAAAGAGCCGCGGTGTCCGCATGAACGACGGGTTCCTCGGACGAGAAGTCGTCCGAGCCGTCCTCCTCCGTCGCCGTCACCGATTTATTCGTCTCCACCTTGGTGTAACGATTCAAGGCGTCCTTGTACGCCCGATCCGTATTGAGCCACAGTCCGGCGCGCAAGGCGGCCGCGTCGTCGTCGGTGGGCAAATCGATGCGATTCGCATTCTGTCCGTAGCGCCAGGCCTCCGGCCCTTTGACCTGGTGGGTGTTGTCGAGTTTCGGACTGCCGACGCGAGCGTCGACGCCGAGAACGCGATAGCGATAATCGTATTCTCCCGTCATGGCCCCGACGGTCGCCGACGCGTAATAGTCCCGGCCGTCCCAAACCTCGTAGCCGAGGTGGTAAAGGGGCACCTTCTCCGCCCGGCTCAGGCCTTGGACATTGCGCTTGAGCTCGGCGTCCAGCGCCGACATCAACACGTCGGGCGCGGCCCAAACGCGCGCGGCGCCCGCGCAAACGAGAAGCGCCGACAGCGCCGCGCGGCAACCGCCACCTGAGCCCCAACCGGTTAGGATCTTCCTCAAGCGATGACTCCCGCGATTTTACCGAAGATCATCCTGGCACTTTCTTTTCGGTTTTCCAAGGACAAGACGTCATCTTAAAGTCCTGGCGAATTTTTCGAGCGCGTGAGGATCAGGGGGGCGGCCCAAGAATGAGCCCACAGCCTTTTCGGTGGCCACTCCCCCGCCTGGACCTAGAATATACCTGCGATAATTATAGCCCGCTTCTGGACTATCAAGTCCTCCTTGGGATTGGAAGTGATCAAAAATTTGGAGAGCGTAATTAAGCGTCTGTAGATACGTGTAATATCCAGCAGCATAAGGG
>CAIQSZ010000105.1 GCA_903874575.1 uncultured Elusimicrobia bacterium | reverse complement strand
GGCGCGCGCCGCAGTCCCCGCTTTCTCCCGCCACGCGGCCGCGCCGGCCGCGCCGACCAGCGCCATCGCCGGAACCAGCGCGGTCAGGAAGCGCAGAACCACGCCCGTCGCGAACCACCCGGCGAAGTAGAGGGCGGTGAACGTCGCCAGGCCTTTGGGCTCGCGCCGCCGCCAAGCAGCGTACAATCCGCCGGCCCATAACCACAAGGTCAGGTCCCAGCCGAGGTCGCCCAGCACGTCCATGCCCCCGCCGAAGCGCAGGGGATTGCGAAACAGAAGGATGGGCAAAGACAGCAGGTCGCGCAGGAAGCCCCGGCCGTGGCCATACTCGGTAAGCACCTGGAAATAGCCCGCCGCCAGTTCGGCGGTCCAGCCCACCTTCGTCGCCGGAAAGATCTTATAGAAGAACGGAAAGACGGGATTGCCGACCAGCATCCAGTTCTTGATCAGCCAGGGAGCGAACGCCGCTCCGGCGACAACCGCGAACAGGGCCGCGGACTTGAGCCGGCCGCGCACGACCAAGCGCGCGGCCAGGAGGGCCGCCGCCAGGCCCGCGTAGTACTTCGTCCCCAGCGCCAGCCCGGCGAACAGCGCCGACAGGACCGTGAGACCCCGGTCGCCTCCCTCGTCGGACGCCTCGAAGGTCAGGAGGGCCGCGATGACCCACAGCATCACCAGCGGTTCGACGTAGGTCGTCGAACTCATCAGCAGCACAGCGGTGTGCGTGGCGACCAACAGCGCGGCCCACGGAGCGGCGGACGTAAGCCGTCGGCCGAAGGTCAACAGCCAGCAGATCGTCAGCGCCGACGCCAGCCAGACGAACATCTGCGCCAGCAGGTCCGAACCCAGGCGCAAGGCCAAGGTGAACAGCATCTCGCCGTTCTGCGGGAAGTGCGCGAATACCATCCCCGTGGGCGCGTACAGGCGGCCCGCCCGCAGGTACTCTTGGGGAAGCGCGAGATGATAGACCAGCGAATCGTACTGGTGCGGCGGGACCAGGCAGGCCCACAGCGCGAAGAAGAGCGGGAGGGCGACGGCGCCGCACAGCCACGGGCGCGCGGACGCGCGCCGCGCGCCGTCGGCCAGAGACGCCAGCGCGGGCCGCAGCTCGGGCCAACCGCACAACCACAGCGCGCCGAGCAAGGCCGAGACGGCCCAGGATTCCAGGCGGCCGAATGCGGCTAAGGCGAACATCCCCAAAGCCAACGTCCCCAGGCCGAGGGTCGCGCCGGCGACGCTCTTCTCATCCTCGGCCAAGCCGGGCGCGAGCGCTCCCACCAGGCGCCGTCCGGCTCCCGTAGCCGACAACGCGATGAGCGCCAATAGGAGCAACGGCGCGACCCCGGCGCGCAAGGCCGGAAGAAGCCCGTCCGCGGCGACCGCCGCCGAGAGGACCGCCGTCAGGCCGGCGGCCGGAAGGCCGCTCACTGGGCTCCGTTCGGCTCGAACAAATCGAAGCGGGCCACGCCCAGCCGCTGGAGCGCCGACTGGCCCAGGCACCACAGCGCGGAAAGTCCGTACACGCAGGAGCGGCGGAAGTTGATCGAGGAAGCCTCCTCGAAATATCGAGCGGCGACGGGCACGTCGCCCAGGCGCTGCTTGAGCATCGCCGCCTGGATCAGGAACTGTTGATCGAAGACGAAGTCGTCGGAGTTCTTCCGCCACGGCACCGTCTCCAGGCACTTGCGCGAGTACGCGCGCAGTCCGGAGTGCCACTCGCCCAGGTTCTGACCGCTGACGAAGTTCTCGAACGCCGTCAGCGCCCGGTTGAACACGTACTTATAGACGGGCATCCCGCCGCCCAACGCCTCCCAGCGCGTGCGGATACGGTTGCCGCAGACCATGTCGCAAATGTCGTTGGTGATGAGCGCCGCCATGATGGGAACCAGGCGCGCGTCGTATTGATAATCGGGGTGAACCATGACCACGACGTCGGCTCCGCGCTTGAGCGCCTCCGCGTAGCAGGTCTTCTGGTTGCCGCCGTAGCCCTTGTTGTCCTCATGCTGGATGACGGTCAAGCCGAGCTTGCGCGCCAAGGCGACGGTGCCGTCCTTCGAGCAGTCGTCGACCAAGATGACCTCGTCGACCGATCCGGACGGGATGTCGCGGATGGTGCGCTCGAGGGTCTTCTCGGCGTTATAGGCGGGCATGACGACGATGATCTTGGGCTTGGCCACGGCGCGCTATTGTAGAAAAACGCGGCGGCCCCTGTCGCTCGATCCTAAGATCCCCCGCTCTTGAACGTCCCGTGGATCTCGGACAGCTCGACTCCGACCGTGAGCAACAGCGAGTAGGACTAAAGGCCTGTCTGTGTTATGGGCCTTTAGTACTTGCGCCGGAATTATCCGTAATGTACCCTGGAGTCAATGAAATGGTCGCTCACCGTCTTGATCTTCACCGTTCTCGCAGCCAAAGGAGCCCTGGCTGCAGCTCCTGCACAGCCCCCCGAAAAATCCGACTGTGCCGATCGAAAAACTGCAGCAGGTGCAAAAGCAGATGCGCCATGCAAAGGCGGCGGACCACAGCAGGCGCCTCCTCCACCTCAGGCGGAAGCGGGGCCTGAGATAGCGCGCGCCAGGGCTAAAGGTGCCTCGGGCGAAGCGTCGCGGCTAGCAGCTCAGCTTTTGTCCTCCACGGATGCAAACGGCCCTACCGCAGGCAATCCTGCTCGACCTGATGCCGGGACTCCCGACGTTCATCCACCGAGAAAACCTACGCCATCTCCCCCGCCTTCTCTGGCGGCGACGAGGAAATCGGCGGGAAGCGCTCCTGGGCCGGCGAATACCGGCGTCAAAATCTTCAAACAGTTATTCCCTCATGGCTATGACTGGTTGCGGAACATCTATCATCAGGTGATAGGGACCACCCCCCCACAGACCGACATAGCCGCCGTCCAAGCATCGCCCGCTGACCAGCCGCCGGCAGACCTTGTTGCCGCAGCCGGGCAGCCCACACAGCGCCATCCGACAGCGAGGAGGAAATGGGAGGGAAACGATGTGGTGGTGCCTCCTGAGACGAGAGGATCGGGTAGCTCCGGGGAAAAGGCATTGAGTTATAGCTGGAAGAACTTTGGCGCGGATGTACTCGACTGGGTGAAAGGAACTAGCCCCCTATTGACTGGAGCATCCGCCGTCACCACGAAGCTCCCTCCGGGGACGCCAGGACTGGAGCCGAGATGCGGCAATGCGTGCTATGGTACGGCGGACATGATTAAAATCATCGTTTCCATGGGCGAAAAATATGCCGCGTATTTCGCGGAAATACGATCAGGGGCGAAATTCGGCGTGTGGGACATTTCAAAGTATGGGGGCGGCCGCCTTGGGGGGCACCTAAGCCACCAGCGCGGCGTGGATTTCGACCTTCCGTTTATCGGCGGCCGCGGGAACTTCGACGTGCAAGCGAACTCGATGGCGATCGCCGCTCTGATGCTCAGTAAACCGGATTTCCATCATGTGCCCGGCCAAGAGATGATCCTGGTCGACTACAGCCTACATGACGCGTTAGGCAAGGGTTTACGACGCCTCGCCTCGGAAGGAGTGATCAGCGAGGATCAAGCCCGGCGCGCCGTCGGGGCGCTGATACACTGGCCCAAGCACAACGATCATTTTCACATACGCATCCAACTGGCGAAATCCTAGCCGCCGGCCGCTGGACCGACAAGCGTCGGTGAGTGTCAGCGGCGAAGGCGCCAGACGCGCAGCCAGGGACCGACGCTGACGCCGGGCTCCGACGGGAATTCCTTGACCAGCTCCGCTTGCGCGGAGAGCTCGGAGAAGAAGGTCGCCAGTTCACGGGTGCGGCGGGGATCGGCGCCGAAACTGGTGGTGACCACCCAGTCGACGCGCGCGGCGCGCGCCACGTCCAGGCCGGGGCGGACGTCGAGGAAGTCTCCGTCGGCCTGGGACTGCGCGACGTGGCGCGGGGCCGACCAAAGGTCGCGCGCGGAGCGCTGGATGCGGTAGATCCGCCAGCCGCCGCCGGGGTGCTTGGCGGCCATCGCGCGGTACAGGCGCGCGCGCGACGAGCCGTTCCTATCCGCGCGCGCGGCCAGCTCCGCGCATTGTTCCTTGGTCATGATCGCGAGCGGACCCGCGTGCGGCTGATCCAGCAGAAGCGTGTCGCCGGGCTTGACGTTGCGCTCCAGCCACAGCGTCGACTGCGCGCGCGTGTCGGGCCTCAAGAGGGCGGCGTCCTGACGCCAACATAGAAACGCCGACGGCGCCAGCGCCAGCGCCAGGATGAGGCCGCGCCGCCAGGTCTTCTCGCCGCCGAGAAGCGACAGCCCCTCGCCCGCCAGCAGGGCGAGCAGGGGGTAGCCCCCGACGAGGTAGCGCGCGACGCCGCCGTCGAAGCTGGAGGACAGGATGCCGATGTACACCGCGATGGGGATCGCGAGAAGCAGGGCGCGCTTGGCGTCTCGGCGCAGAAGCGCTCCCAGGCCCAGCACCGCGGCGGCGCCCGCCGGGGAGCCCTCGCCGCCGAAGCTCCAGGCGTTGCGCAAGACCAATACGGCCGTCCGCGCCGCGTCGTGCGGGCGCAGGCGCCCCAGGTCGCCGTAGTCGCTCCAGTCGGCGGCGAAACGGGCATGGTCGAGATACGCGAACGGCGTGCCCAGCCCGAAACCCAGCGCCGCGACCAGCCCCGCCTGGATCAGCCACGCCAGCGGGCCCGGGCCTTTCGAACACAGCAGCCACGCCAGCGGCACGAGCAGTCCCGCCGGCGCCGCCGTGTACTGCGTCGAACACGCCAGCCCGCCCAGCAGAGCCGCGAGCAGAAGCCACCCGCGCCGGCCGTCCCGCTGATGGCGCAGGGCGGCGGCGGTCATGCCCGCGCACAGCAGAAGCATCAGGGAGTCCGGCTTGGCCGCGTGCGCCAACTCGACAAGAATAGGGGACAGCGCCAGCACGGCGGCGCCGTACGCCCAGCGCCGCCCGGCGCCGGCGCGCTCCAGCCGGGCCACGACGGCGAGCGCCGCCAGCTGGGCCGCCGACGCGAGGAGGCGGCCGAGCAGATAAAAGCCCGTGGGCGCGAACGCGTAGGCGGCCGCGAAATCCAGCGCGCCGCGCAGGAGCCCGAAGCCCGACCACAGCGCGAACCACAGGCCGTACGCCGCGGCCAGGACCGTGGGCCACAGCGTCGGATACTTGAAAGAATAGGGCCGCAGGCTGCCGGCCAAGGACACCGCCATGTTGACCACGTGCGGCTCGTCGGCGTTATAGACGTGGGGCAGGCCGTAGGAGACGCCGAGCATGCGCGGCGCGGCGGCCAGGCAAAGCAGGACGGCCGAAAAGCCCAGAACGACGGGCGGCTCTAAGCGGGCCGTGCGTCTCATGCGTTCAGAATCGGCCGAGGACGAATGAGGAGTTCACGCCGAGATTTTAGCCTAATCGTTCTTAAAGTAGGGGATTATCCCTTTGAGAAAACCCATTTATAACGCCATGTTCCGGGATGTCTTTGGTAGAATCCCGGAATGGCAGATAAAATTACGCTTGTATGGCGCATATTGGGCGCTTTCAGACCATGGTGCGGGTACATTTCAAGCGCCACGATTACGATTATTGGAATGGCGTGGTATTTCCAAAAACCGTTAAAACGATCGAGCGAGTTTATGGAGCGTTATCCAACTATTACGGGGTCGATTATCATTGTAATCGGATTGCTGGGGTTAATTGGCGAAGCGGAGAATCACCGCGCATCCGATAATCTGTTTAAGGACATTAAGGACCGTCCCACCACTGAATCTGTTGCTAAATCGTTTACAGAGTCAGAGAAACGATTGGAAAACAATTTTAATGCGGCATTGGATAAGAAGATGGATAAGGCTCCAGAACAAATTGCCCGATCTTTGGGGATTGAAAAACCGCATAAATTCAAGAAGGATGAATTTGCGTTTTTCATAAACAACCAAAATATTAATGACCTAAACGGAAAGACATCTCCAATCAGTTTGGACATTAGCGATAGCACTGAGGTCGTGGTAAATATTCATAATGGCAGCGGTCAGCAGTTGCACAATGTAAAAATATTGTTTGAATCCAAATGGTGTGATGTTTCGGGTTCTCAGTGGGAAGCTGTGAAAGAGCCTCCCGGCGACATCAATGGAGTCGTCTTTACCTTGCCGAATAGCAATTGGATTTCCGACCATCCGGCAGACCTCCCACTGATTCTCATGAAATGCAAAAACGGCCATTCTGGAGACTATTTTGGACGAATTTCCATGTCGGCTGAAAATATTTTAGAGAGTAACTTTAGATACGATTTCGAGATTAATCCCATCAAATAAAAGTCTTGACAATACTGTAATTTTATATTACACTAGACTCATGAACAAGAAGATGCCGGGCGTACCCGAGTTCGCGCAAACAGAAGAAAAGGCCCGCGCCTTTGTCGAGTCCATCGTCTGGCCTAATGGCCCGTTCTGCCCACATTGCAAGGCGACGGATGTATACCGCATGGCCGCGAAAGGCGGGTCGAAGAAGCCGGGTCGTTCCGGGCTACTCCGTTGCCGCGAATGTAAACGGCAGTTCACCGTTACCGTGGGAACCATATTTGAGAGTTCTCATATCCCGCTCAACAAATGGATCATGGGAATACACTTCATGACGGCTTCCAAAAAGGGAATGAGCGCCCATCAGCTCCACCGTATGCTTGGGATCACCTACAAGGCCGCTTGGTTCATGGGCCACCGTCTGCGCCATGTCATGAAAGACGGAAGCCTCCAACTTCGCGGCAAGGTGGAAGTGGACGAGACGTACATCGGCGGCAAGCAAGACAACCGCTCCAACTATATGCGCTTCCGCCAGATCGTCCCGAAGAAAACCGCCGTCGTCGCTCTTGTCTCTCGCGGAGGGAGTGCCCGCGCTTTCCCGGTCAAGAATACCGGGAGGGAGGTTTTGCACGAGACGATAAAAGAAAACGTCCGCAAGGATGGGACGGTCTACACGGACAAGTGGAACGCTTACACCGGGATCGGTAAGGCGTTCTCTGGCGGGCATCACACGGTCAACCATACGCAACATCAGTACATCAGGCCCGGAAACATCCACACGAACAGCGTAGAGTCATACTTCTCGCTCTTGAAGCGTGGGATCGTCGGGACGTTCCATCACATCAGCAATCAGCACATGGGCGCGTACTGCGACGAGTTCTCCTTCCGGTGGAGCAAGAGCAAGTCCACTGACCGGGATCGCGCCATTGCCCTGCTGTCCTCGATACAGGGCAAGAGACTGGTTTATAAGCAGATGATGGCCTAGGGGGATTGGTGGCGAAACCGAAAGCCAGAGTACGAAAGAAGAAAAAGAAGGAAGGGCCGCTCAGTCTATGGCCCCTATCGACGGAAGAAGTACTCAGGCAATTACTCACCGCGCCACCGAAGGATAAACAGAAATGAAGAAACGAAAGACGAAGGCGAAACCCAGGGCTAAGAACCCGCCTCAGATCACGTTAGGCGGGAAAATCGGAGCGAAGGCTTGGAGGATGTTTGTTCTTCCTCTAATTAAGGACGCTCAGAAATCAACCCGAGAGATCGGGGAGGCTCTCGGGGTGTCGCACAATACGGTTTCGATTTGGAGGCGGGCCTACTTATGATCCTGGAAACGATTGTTAGTGTTGCCGGCTTGATCGCAATAAAATGGTTTGTCGATAAGGTCTCCGATATTCACCATGATGTTAGACGATTGTCGGGCCAGATCGAAGAAATTAAGAAATCCGTAGATCAGAAGCTATAAATGAGGTTTTGCCAAAGGGATAATCCCCCGAAGATGTCTCACTGGCCGGGCCATAAGACGCACTTTCACATCCGAATCGACTATTGACGCGTCGCGCGGGCGAAGTCCCGCACCGCCGCGACGACGCGCGCGATGAGCGCGGGCGTGAGCTCCGGGTACAGCGGCAGGGACAATATCTCGGCGCAGGCCTTCTCGGCGACGGGAAACTGCCCGGGGCTCCCGCGGCGGTCGCCCAGCGCGGGCTGGAGATGAGCGGCCAGCGGGTAGTGGACGTCGGCCATGATGCCGCGCGCGCGCAGATGCTCGAGGAGCGCGTCGCGCCGCGGGTGGCGGACCACGAACAGGTGGCGGTTCGAGGTCACGCCGGCCGGCTCGTCGACGAAATCAATATCCTGAACGCCCTCGAGCGCCGAGCGATACGCGTCGGCATGGCGACGGCGCGCGGCGTTCCACGCGTCCAGGTGCGGCAGCTTCACGCCGAGCACCGCGCCCTGGATGGTCTCCAAGCGTTCGTTGCCGGCGGGCAAAAGGTGGTGATTCTTCACGTCGCAGCCGTGATTGCGCAAGCGGCGGAGCCCGAGGGCGATCGAATCGTCGTCGGTGGCCACGCCGCCGGCGTCGCCGTAGGCTCCCAAATTCTTTCCCGGATAAAAGCTGAACGAGCCGGCCT
>CAIQSZ010000104.1 GCA_903874575.1 uncultured Elusimicrobia bacterium | reverse complement strand
GATAATTGGTAATCGCGGCCGTCAAGGTCGTCTTGCCGTGGTCGACGTGACCGATCGTTCCGATGTTGACGTGCGGCTTGGTGCGCTCGAACTTGGCTTTGGACATGGTGATGGTTCTCCTGGATCTATTAGCGGGTGCTCTTCTCGCCGGAAGCGATGGCGGCGTTCGACTTCTCGACGATCGCCTTCAGGACGTTGCCCGGGACTTCTTCGTAGTGGCTCGGCTCCATCGTGAAAGACGCTCGGCCCTGAGAGATCGAGCGGACGACGGTCGCGTAACCGAACATCTCGGACAAAGGAACGGTGCAACGAACGAACTTCAAGTGCCCGCGGTCGCCCATCTCCGAGATCTTCGCGCGGCGGCTGTTCAAGTCGCCGATGACGTCTCCCGTATATTGATCGGGCGTCGTCGCTTCGCACTTCATGATCGGTTCGAGAATAGTCGGATCGGCCTTCTTGCAGCCGGCGCGCAGAGCCATGGCGCCGCAAATCTTGAACGCCATCTCGTTGGAATCGACGTCGTGGTAGGAGCCGTCCAGCAAGGTCACCTTGATGTCGACGATCGGGAAGCCCGCCAGCGCTCCGCCCTCCAAGGCCTCTCGCACTCCCTTCTCGACCGCGGGAATGTACTCTCGCGGGATGCGGCCCTGCTTGACGTCGTTGATGAACTCGAAACCCTTGTTCATCGGCTGCGGTTCGATCTGGAGCACGCAGTGGCCGTACTGGCCGCGGCCGCCGGACTGGCGGATGAACTTGCCTTCCTCGACGACCTTCTTGCGAACCGTCTCGCGGTAGGCCACCTGCGGCTCGCCGACATTGGCCTCGACCTTGAACTCGCGCTTCATGCGGTCCACGATGATGTCCAAGTGAAGCTCGCCCATGCCCGAGATGATGGTCTGGCCCGTCTCGACGTCGGTCTTGATGCGGAAGGTCTGGTCTTCCTCGCCCAGGCGCGACATGGCGTTGGCCATTTTTTCTTCGTCGGCTTTCGTCTTCGGCTCGATGGCGACCGATATGACGGGTTCGGGGAACGTGATCTGTTCGAGGAGGACGGGATGCTCCGGCTCGCACATCGTGTACCCAACGCGCCCGTTCTTGAGAGCCACGGTGGCGCCGATGTCTCCAGCGTATATTTCCTTGATCTCCTCGCGTTGATTGGCGTGCATGCGCAGAATACGTCCGATGCGCTCCGTGTTGCGGTTGTTGCCGAACATCACGGTGTCCCCGGCTCTCAGGGTGCCGGAGTAAACGCGGAAGAAAATCAACTTACCGACGAAGGGATCGGTCTGAATCTTGAACATCAACGCCGAGAACGGCTCCTTGTCGTCGGCTTTGCGCTCGACGATCTTCTCCGGATCGAAGATGTCGTGGCCTTTGGTGGGAGGGAGGTCCAAGGGGGACGGGAGGAAGTCGCAGACCGCGTCGAGCATGGGCTGGACGCCTTTGTTTTTGTAAGAGGAAGCGCACAGCACGGGGAAAATTTTACACTGCAGGACGCCGATGCGCAGGGTTCTGCGCAGCTCTTCCTGGCTGAAGTTCGTGTCCCCATTGAGATAGCGTTCCATCAGCTTGTCGTCGAATTCGACGATCTTCTCGACCATCTTGGCATGATACTCGTCGGCCTGCGCCTTCATTTCGGACGGGATATCGACTTCATCCCACGCCGCGCCCAGTTCTTCGCCCTTCCAGATCAAGGCCTTCATCTTGATCAGGTCGACAAGGCCGACGAAGGCCGCTTCGGAGCCGATCGGCAGTTGAATGGGGCAGGCGTTGGCGCCCAACATCTTGATGATCGAGTTGTACGACATGTAGAAGTCGGCGCCCATGCGATCCATCTTGTTGATGTAGACGATGCGGGGCACATGGTACTTGTCGGCCTGGCGCCACACGGTCTCGGACTGAGGTTCGACGCCCTGCACCCCGTCGAAACAGACCACCGCGCCGTCCAGCACGCGCAACGAACGCTCGACCTCCGCCGTGAAGTCCACGTGGCCGGGGGTGTCGATGATGTTGATGGCGCAGTCGCGCCACTTGCAGAATGTCGCCGCGGCGGTGATGGTGATCCCGCGCTCGCGCTCCTGAGGCATCCAATCGGTGGTTGTGGCTCCATCGTGAACCTCGCCGATTTTATGGATGCGGCCCGTGTAATAGAGAATACGCTCGGTCGTGGTGGTCTTTCCGGCATCGATATGCGCGATAATTCCGATGTTGCGGACTTTGTCGAGCGACGATTCTCTGGGCATGGGGATCTCTTCCGGTCCTGGATGTTACCAGCGGTAATGGGCGAAAGCCCGGTTGGCTTCGGCCATCTTATGCGTGTCCTCGCGCTTCTTGAACGCGATGCCTTCCTTTTTGTTCGCCGCGAGGATTTCCTCGGCAAGACGCTCGGCGAGAGGCTTGCCGGACTTGGCTCTGGCCGCGTCGAGCATCCAGCGCATGGCCAGGGTGGTCGAGCGGTTGGGAGCGACCTCGATGGGAACCTGGTAGGTGGCGCCGCCGACTCGGCGGGCCTTGACCTCGAGCAGCGGGCGGACGTTCTCGATCGCCCGGGTGAATACATCGAGGGCGTTTTCTTTCGTGCGTTCGCCGACGATGTCGAGGGCGCCGTACATCACGCGCTCGGCGGTGGATTTTTTGCCTTGATGGTCCAGCTTATTGATCAGGCGCGAGATGAGCACGGACTTGAACTTATAGTCGGCCGGGGGAGCGGGCCGGCGGTCGCGGGGGCGAAGTCCTTTACGGGGCATGTTCTAATTCCTCTCTCGAATCTTAAGACTTGGGCGTCGCCTTCGGGCGCTTCGCGCCGTAAAGGGAACGACCCTGCTTGCGGCCGTCGACGCCGGCCGCGTCGAGCACGCCGCGAATAATGTGGTAGCGCACGCCCGGCAGGTCCTTCACGCGGCCTCCGCGAATCATCACGATCGAATGCTCCTGCAGGTTATGGCCGACGCCCGGGATATAACCCGTGACCTCGACGCCGTTGGTCAACTTGATGCGCGCGATCTTGCGTAGCGCGGAGTTGGGCTTTTTCGGGGTCGTGGTCTTCACCTGCGTGCAGACGCCGCGCTTCTGAGGGCAAGCCTGTAGTGCGGGAGCCTTGGGGCGAGAGCGCTTCTTGCTGCGCCCAAGGCGGATGAGCTGATTGATGGTAGGCATTGTTTCCTCTTTTTACTGTTGCGACGCCAACG
>CAIQSZ010000103.1 GCA_903874575.1 uncultured Elusimicrobia bacterium | reverse complement strand
CGCGCAACACCAGCACGCGCGCGTAGAGCGGGTCATGGATGCCCGCCGGAACGCGGCCGGTCGCGCCGAAGCCGGCCATCAGGACATTCTCGGTCCTCAGATCGGGAGAGATGTCGATCTTGTCCGACGCGGCTTCCAGCGCGACGGCCGCGCGCGCGCAAAGGAGCAGGACGGCCAAGGATGCGAGTCGAATGCTCACGGCATCGCCAGCACTCGGTCGATCTTGCGCAGAAGGCGCTCCGAGTCGAACGGCTTCACTAAGTAGTCGTTCGCGCCCGTGTCGAATCCCGCTTCCACGTCCGCGCCGCGGCCCAAACCGGTGACCATGATGACCTTGATCCTCGAGGTCTTCGGTTCGTGACGCAGAATTTTGCAGACGTCGTGGCCGGACATCCGGGGGAGCATGACGTCGAGCAGGACGAGGTCGGGGGAGTCCTCGCGCGCCCGCGCGAGAGCCTCCGGCCCGTCGCCGACGCACGACGCCTCGTGACCGTGGGAGATCAGCAACGCGACCAGATTCACGGCGATGTCGTGTTCATCGTCGACGACCAGGATGCGCGCCATCACGCCTCTCCGTAAACCGGCGCGGTCAGCCGCAGGCGCGCGCGGCCCTTATCGTCCGATGCGAATTCCATCTCCCCTCCGCACAGGCGCGTAAGCCGCCGCGCGAAGCCTAGGCCCAGTCCGGACGCGGCCAGCAGTTGGTCCTTGCGCGCCCGAGCGGGATACCAGAGGTCGAGACTCGCGGCGATTTCGGCCGGAGACAGGACCTGCCCCATATAGTCGATCTCGAACGAGACCACGGGACCGTCGACGGCGGCGCTCAAGCGGACGGGACCGCAAAGGCGGAACTTGCGCGCGTGACACAAGAGGCTTGCCAGCGAGCGCGCCAGGCGCTCCGCATCGGCGCGGACCCGCGGCAGGCCTTCCGGGACCGCCGCCAGGAGCTCTACGCCGGAATGCTCGAACCCACAGCGCATGCAGGATAAAGCCGCGTCGATGATCATGGCCGGCGCGGCGGGCGCCAGGACGGGCCGCAGGTCGCGCAGAAGTTCGAGGTGGACGAAGTCCCGCGATTCTCCCACCAGGGAGTTGAGGCGTCCGAGTTGATTCTGGGTCAGTTCGAGCCACTTTCGCTGGTCGGCGGAAAGCTCTCCGAAGATCCCCGAAAGCAGGTTGACGACGGCCATGCCGACCGCGGTTGCCGGAGTGTTCAATTCGTGGTTGACGAATGAGAGCATGCGGCCGCAGCGCCGGTCGCGGCGGGCGGCCGCCCGGCATGCGAACGTCCAGGCGATGAACCCGCCGAGCCCGACGCCGGCCAAGAATATCGGAGCGTGCCCCATGTTCAGCGGCCGAATAAAACGCGAGAGGTCTTTGCGTGGGCCCGGGCGAGGGCGCGGTAAGAACGCTCGCTGGCCGCCAGCATCTTAAATTCGTCCGGGCGCAGTCGGCGCACGACTTTCGCGGGGGAACCCAACACCAGGGACCCGGCCGGAATCTTCATGCCGGCGGTGATCAAGGCGCCCGCGCCTATGAGACAGCGCGCGCCGACCGTCGCCTCCATGATGATGGCGCCCATGCCGACGAGGGTGCGATCCCCGATGCGACAGCCGTGCAGGACGACCCCGTGGCCGACGGTGACGCCCCTCCCCAACACCGCGGGATGCCCCTTGCGCGTATGGATCACGGTGAGGTCCTGGATATTGCTCCCGGCGCCGATGGAAATTTCCCGAATATCGCCGCGAAGGACGCAGCCGGGCCAGACGGAAGATCCCTCGGCGAGGTCGACCCGGCCGATCAGCTCGGCGGAATCGTGGACGTACGCGGTCGGGTGCAGCGCGGGGCGGGCGCCTTGGAAGGAACGGAGCATGTGTTAGAATCTAGCACTCCCGCAAACCCCTTTCAATGACATCGCGCACCTCGCGCCGCATCGACTTTCTCGTATTGGGCTCCGGCATCGCCGGCCTATTGTCCGCGCTCAAGCTCTCCCGCCTGGGCCGCGTCACTTTGGTGACGAAGAAAGCCGCCGCGGAATCGAACACGAACTACGCGCAGGGCGGCATCGCCGCAGTGATGAGCCGTCTCGACAGCTTCGAATCCCACGTGAAGGACACCCTGATCGCGGGCGCGGGGCTGTGCGCGGAATCGCTCGTGCGCCTGACCGTCTCCGAGGCCCCCGAGCGCGTGGAGGAATTGCGGGACTTGGGCGTGCGCTTCACCGAACGCCAGTCGGTCGTCGACCTGGGGCTGGAGGCCGGCCACTCGCACCGCCGCATCCTGCACGCGGGCGACATCACCGGCCGAGAAATCGAACGCGCGCTGGTCGAATCCGTTCGCCGCGCGAAGTCGGTGACGATGGTGGAAGATCATCTGGCCGTGGACCTTCTGCGCGACCGCGCAGGCGCCTGCCGCGGCGCCTACGTGATGGACCGCTCGAGCGGGCGCATCGAACCTTACGCCGCCGCCGCGACCGTGCTGGCCACCGGCGGCGCGGGCAAGGTTTACCTTTACACGACGAATCCGGACATCGCGACCGGCGACGGGATGGCCATGGCCTGGCGCGCCGGGGCGCGCATGGCCGACATGGAGTTCGTCCAGTTCCACCCGACGTGTCTATACCACCCGCTGGCGAAAAATTTTCTGCTGTCCGAGGCCCTGCGCGGCGAAGGAGGCAAGCTGAGGCTGAAGGGAGGCGAACGCTTCATGCCGCGCTACGACCGCCGCGCGGAGTTGGCGCCGCGCGACATCGTGGCACGCGCCATCGACGCCGAGTTGAAGCGCACCGGAGCCGAGTGCGTATTCCTGGATATGACGCGCCACCCCCGGAAATTCCTCATGACGCGCTTTCCCAACATCTACGAGAAAATCCTCAGCTTCGGCATTGATATGGCGACGACTCCCATCCCGGTGGTCCCGGCGGCGCACTTCTTCTGCGGCGGCGTGGACGTGGACCCTTGGGGCCGCACAAGCGTTCCCCGGCTGTACGCCGTCGGCGAGACCGCGCGCACGGGGCTGCACGGAGCCAACCGTCTGGCGTCGAACTCCCTGTTGGAGGGCTGCGTGTTTGCTCACCGTTTGGCCGAACACTTGAGCGCGTCCGGTTCGCCCGCGCCGCCCGCGACGTTCGCGGCCAAGCCTTGGCGCTACGGCAAAGCCGTCACCTCCGACGAGGCGGTGGTCGTCTCCCAAAACTGGGACGAGGTGCGCAGACTGATGTGGAACTATGTGGGCATCGTGCGCACCGACAAGCGCTTGGCGCGCGCGCTGGCCCGCATGAAACTGCTCAATAGGGAAATATCCCAATACTACTGGGACACCGTCCCCACTCCCGACATCGTCGAGCTGCGCAACATCGCCGACGTAGCGACCATGGTCATTAAGAGCGCCCTGGCCCGCACGGAGTCGCGCGGCCTGCACTACACGCTCGACCATCTCAAGAAAGACCCGCGCCAGCGCCGTCCGACGTTCCTCAGGAAGCCGTCGCGCTGAGGCCCGCCGCCTCGGCCGCCGCGCGGTTGTGAGCGCGACACAGCAGACGCACGTTGCGCGGGGTATCCGATCTCCCTCCTTTCGCGAACGGACGCACGTGGTCGTATTCGATCCAGTCCTTCGACCCGCATTGCGTCCCGTCTGCGAAGCGCCACGCGCAGCGTCCGGCGTCGCGTTCCCAGACCGCGCGCTTGACCCATGCGGGAATGTAGCGTCCGGCCTTCATGGCGCGCAGGAAACGAGGCTCTTGCGTTTCTTCGGCGCGAGCCGCGCCGTCTCCGACGACGGAAGCGGGCTTAAGCAAGAGACGCCTCTGCGGGTCCTTGCGGTCGAGAAGCATCTCAAGCGCGTCTTTCATCACATCTTCGAGCCGTCCTTCGGGATATTTATGGCGCAGGACTTGCCGCGCGCGATCGATGAGACTCATGACGACGATGCCCGCGTCGAACCCGATGCGCACGCGGTCCATGGCGACCGGGATGACGGCCTGCCACTCCCATGGCCGCGACATGGGCATGAAGTCCGCATTCTCCGGGTTCGGCCCGCAAACCGCGGACCCGTCGCCGGGCCCGGCGGAGGGAGCCGCCGCCTCCGCGGGATGGACCGATACGGTCGCCGCCACGCTCCAACCGCCCGGAACCGGAAGGCGGCGCGAGTAATCTCCTTGTGCCGGACGCGGCATCCGCTCGGCGACCAGAGCTTCGAGCCCCCGGCGCGACTTGCCCCGCGCAAGCAGGAACAATTCCTTGCGATTCGCATCGTCGAGAATCGGCTCAAGGACGGAGAGCGCGGAGAGTTTGAGCTCGCCGCGCTCGATCAGGTCCAGAACCTCGGGCCAACGACGGGCGGCGCGCGCCGCGCGGATGCGGCGAAACGCGCCGCCCTCATCGTAGCCGAGGGCCTTCAGACAGTAGGAAAACAGCGTCGGATGACCGCGCCGCGCGCATAACCGTCGACGGTCATATTCGGCCAGATGAGCCAAGAGTTTGGCGAGGTTTCGTTTTTCCCTCTCAACCAGGAACTTCAAGGCGCTTTCGAGCTCGTCATCCTTCAAATGCCGGCAATTTTCGAGTAAATCCGTTTCGCGAGCTTCGGAT
The DNA here is from genome assembly GCA_903874575.1 of uncultured Elusimicrobia bacterium. Lineage (GTDB taxonomy): Bacteria > Elusimicrobiota > Elusimicrobia > UBA1565 > UBA9628 > GWA2-66-18. The sequence continues at coordinate 11,342 of CAIQSZ010000103.1, read as the reverse complement.
GCATTCGATTCCATAGTCGGGTCCTTGGCGGGGCGCTTGTCGAGCGGCGGCTCATCCATACGACGGCGCCCCCACTTTTGTTCCCTAACGGCGGACGGCCGAGGACGCCGCCGCGGGGCTAAATGATAAAATGAGGCTCATGGAGACCATACGCGTCGTCGGAGCCCGACAACACAACCTCAAGAACATCAGCCTGGAGCTCCCTCGCGGCAAGCTCATCGTGCTGACCGGGCTTTCGGGGTCGGGCAAGTCGTCGCTGGCGTTCGACACGCTCTACGCGGAGGGCCAGAGGCGCTACGTCGAGTCTCTGTCGGCGTACGCGCGGCAGTTCCTGGAGCTGATGGACAAGCCCGACGTGGACCTCATCGAAGGTTTGTCTCCCGCCATCGCCATCGAACAGCGCAATCCATCGCACAACCCGCGCTCGACGGTCGCCACCGTCACGGAGATCTACGACTATCTGCGTCTGCTGTACGCGCGGGTGGGCCAGCCGCACTGTCCGACCTGCGGTTCGCGCATCAAAAAACAGTCGGCGCAGGCGATCGTAAACGAAGTGATGCGCACGCGCGCCGGGCAGTCCGTGACCATCCACGCCCCCTTGGTCCAAAGCCGCCAAGGCACTTACGAGGACCTCTACAAGCGCTTGCAGCGTTCCGGCTTCGTCACGGCCCGCACCGACGGGAAATCCCACGAATTGACTTCCCCGCCGAAGCTCGATCGATACAAGAAGCACACGATTGAGTTGTTCGTCGACAAGCTGAAAGCGTCGGCCGATGAGAGGCAGCGGCTCACCGACTCCATCGAGATCGCTCTCAAGGAAGCGCGCGGACTGGTCCGCGTGGAACCATCGGACTCTCCCGCCTCCGGCTCCCTGCACTCCGAACACCACGCCTGCCCGAAGTGCGGCCTGTCCCTCCCCGAGATGGAACCGCGCCTGTTCTCGTTCAACTCGCCCTACGGCGCGTGCGCCACCTGCGACGGCTTGGGCGTGAAAACCGAGGTGGATGAGGGCCGCGTCGTGCCGGACCCGACGAAGTCCATCGCCGAAGGCGCCGTCGTCGCCTGGGCGGACCCGGTCACGACGCGCACGAACCGCTGGAAACGCTCGTGGTCCGGCTATTACACGGAAATCCTGGACCAGATCGCGAAACAGTTCGCCATCCCCCTGGACAAGCCGTGGAACGCGCTGTCGGAGGAGCACAGAATGATCGTCCTGCACGGCGGCGGCACCTACAAGCCGTCCTGGGCGAAGAACGATCAGCAATTCGAAGGCGTCGTCAAGAACCTGGAGCGCCGCGCGCAGGAATCCGAGTCCGATTTCGTGAAGAGCGCCATCGCCGAGCGCTTCATGGCGAGGAAACTCTGCCCGGCCTGCAAGGGCGCGCGTTTGAAGCCCGAGGCTCTTGCGGTGAAGCTGGACGGCGCCAATATCAACGACATCGTGAAGATGAGCGTGGAGAAATCGTTCGCCTTCTTCAAGGCCTTGAAGCTGACGGACCAAGAGCGGCAGATCGCGCGCCAGGTCATGAAGGAGATCGTCTCGCGTCTGGAGTTCCTCTCCGCGGTCGGGCTGGAGTACCTGACGCTGGACCGCGCCTCCGAGACCTTGGCCGGCGGCGAAGCTCAACGGATCCATCTTGCCACCCAGATCGGCTCCGGGCTCACCGGCGTCATGTACGTGCTGGATGAGCCCTCCATCGGCCTGCATCCTCGCGACAACTCGCGACTGCTGGCCACGCTGCGACGCCTGCGCGACCTGGGCAACACTCTGATCGTCGTCGAGCATGACGAGGAGACCATCCGCTCGGCGGACTGGATCGTCGACCTGGGCCCCGGCGCCGGCGTCAACGGCGGCAAGATCGTGGCGCAGGGGAAAATCGGGGAAATCCTGAAATCCAAGGAATCGCTTACGGGCGCTTATCTTCGCGGAGAAGGCCATCTCCCCCCGAAGTCGAAAGGCCGAAACCCATATGGATGGCTTAAGGTCCGCGGCGCAAAGCAGTTCAACCTCAAGAACATCGACGTCGATGTCCCTCTGGGCGAATTCGTCTGCGTGACGGGCGTCTCCGGTTCCGGGAAATCGACTCTCGTCCACGAAATCATCTACAAATCCCTGGCCAAGGAGCTTCACGGCGCCAAAGACGAGCCCGGCGCCCATAAGTCCATCTCCGGCATGGACGGCATCGACAAGGTCATCGTGGTGGATCAGACGCCGATCGGGCGCACCCCCCGCTCCAACCCCGCGACCTATACCGGCCTGTGGGGGCCCGTGCGAGACCTGTTCGCCATGCTGCCCGCGGCGAAGGCCCGCGGATATAAGCCGGGACGATTCTCGTTCAACGTGAAGGGCGGGCGGTGCGAGAACTGCCAGGGCGACGGCATGCTCCAGATCTCCATGCAGTTCCTGCCCGACGTCTACGTCCCCTGCGACGAGTGCCACGGCCGTCGCTTCAACGACGAAACATTGACCGTGCGCTACAAAGGCAAGAACATCGCCGAGGTGCTGGCGATGTCGGTCTGCGAAGCGCGCGTCTTCCTGGCGGCGCACGCGCCGATGGCGCGGGTGCTCAAGACGCTGGAGGACGTGGGCCTGGGCTACGTGGCGCTGGGGCAGAGCGCGACCACGCTTTCGGGCGGCGAGGCTCAGCGGGTGAAGCTGGCCACCGAACTGTCGCGCCGAGGCACCGGCAAGACGCTGTATGTGCTGGATGAGCCCACCACGGGACTCCACTTCGCAGACGTGGCCAAACTCCTTGAGGTCTTGCACCGCCTTACCGACCAGGGCAACACGGTGCTGGTCATCGAGCATAACACCGACGTAATGCGCTCGGCCGACTGGCTGATCGACCTGGGGCCGGACGGCGGCGACAAAGGCGGCGAACTGATCGCATCGGGCCGCCCCGCGGACCTGGTTCGCAACAAGGCCTCGCACACCGGACGTTGTTTGGCTGATCTGGTCACGGCTGGCCCTGAAGCGACTTCGAGCCGGACGGGAAGACGCTCCTCGTATTGACGTTCCAGCCTTCCGAAAAGCCATGGAACGGCGAATTGCCTCTGCCGGCCTTTTCCACGACCCCGTCGCTCGATGAAAGCTCGGCTGACTTCAGCGCCGCCACTCGCCGCTTGTGCGCGGGGTCGGCCAGCCACAGCCGCCACTGATGCTGGAAATCCGCCAAGTTTCGGAAGTGGTAGACGCCGCGAAGCGCTTCCTCGCTGGATTTCCCGCCCCTGATCGCCGCGCAGAAACTTTTGAACTGCAGGTGCGAGTGCGTGCGCATCAGGAAGTGGGTGACCGAATAGGCCTGCACGTACCATTCGCCCACCCGGGATTTATCGCCATGAAGATCCTTGGTGGGGTTGACGGCGAGGAACTCGCCCATGGGAAACCACCTCTTGGGATCCAACTCGACCATGCTCTGGTACCACTGCGAAGTTTCCGGTCTGCTTGTAGAATCAGTCTCCTCCAGCATCGCCAGCCCTTCGTTGAGCCAGCTGGGCGGGTCGCGGTGATCTTCCCGAAAATAGTTGACGAACAGAAGATGAGTGGTCTCGTGCCCCAGAACGCGGAGCATCTGGGACGTCTCTTTCATCGCGGGAATGGCGACCGCTTTTTTGGCGTAGACCGCGACGCCGTTGGACCAGGGAGGAGGGTTGAATTCTCCGTTGACGTAAGAAGCGAGGTCTCGATAGACGTATAGGCCTATCTTCTCCCTGGCCATCCACGGGCAGAAGGCGCCCAGATCCATCCCCAGCCGGAAATGAATGCGCTCCACGCCCATCGTCAGACCTGGAGGGAGCCAGATGTCCTGGTGTTCGATGCGAAAATGAGGAGTGACCGTCTCCTTCCACTCCCAGGGACCTGCCGAGGCTGCCGCCCATGAGAAGGCCGACAGAACGGCGCCTAGGACCCAAGGAGCTGGCATCACCCCAGGATAACAGAATGAAGCGTTGTCCGCCAGACGGGATTTTGGTAAAATCCACTCCTGTAGGCTGGACATTTTAAGGCGCTTTGTCGTTATGGAGGAACCGATGGCCACTATGCGCACCCTGTTTCTGAATCCGCCCTCTTTCGAGGGGTTCGACGGGGGCGCGGGAGCGCGCTATCAGGCTCGCCGCGAGATTAAATCCTTCTGGTTCCCCACCTGGCTGGCCCAGCCCGCCGCGCTAATCCCCAATTCCAAGCTTATCGACGCTCCTGCGGACGATCTGGCGCTCGATGAGGTCCTGCGTCGAGCTCGAGGCTTCGAGTTGTGCATCATCCACACCAGCACCCCCTCTTTCGAGAACGACGTCAAGGTCGCCCAAGCGTTGAAGGCGCAAAATCCCGACATGCGCATCGGCTTCGTCGGCGCTCACGTGGCCGTCCTACCCGAGGAATCTCTTAAGGCCGCCCCGGTCCTGGACTTCGTGGGCCGCGAGGAGTTCGACTTCACGCTGAAGGAAGTCGCCGAAGGCCGCGCCTACGATTCCATCGCCGGCCTATCGTATCGCAGGGATGGCGATATCGTCCACAATCCGGATCGCTCGCTCATCGAGGACATGGACGCCTTGCCCTCGGTCCTGGACGTGTATAAACGGGACTTGGTCATCGAAAACTACTACATCGGCTACCTTAAGCACCCTTACCTGTCGCTGTACACCGGGCGCGGTTGCCCCGCGCGATGCTCGTTCTGCCTCTGGCCCCAAACCGTCGGCGGCCATGTCTACCGCACGAAGTCCGCGCAAGCCGTCATCGCCGAGATGGCGAAGGCCCGCCAGATGTTCCCGCAGGTGAAGGAATTCTTCTTCGACGACGACACTTTCACCGCCGACCTGACCCGCGCTGCAGAAATCGCCAAGGGCCTGGGCAAACTGGGCATCACGTGGTCGTGCAACAGCCGCGCGAACGTCCCCTTCGAGTACTTAAAAATATTCAAGGACAACGGCCTGCGCCTGCTTTTGGTCGGATACGAGTCGGGCAACCAACAGATATTGAACAACATCAAAAAAGGCGTGCGCGTCGATATCGCCAAGGAATTCACCAAGAATTGCCGCCGCCTCGGCATCATCATCCACGGCACCTTCATTCTAGGTCTGCCCGGAGAGACGAAGGAGACCATCGAAGAGTCGATCAAGTACGCGTGCGGACTTAACGTGGACACTATCCAGGTTTCCCTGGCCGCCGCCTATCCCGGCACCGAACTCTATCGCCAAGCGATGGCCAATAAATGGTACGACGAGGCCCTGCTGGTCCGCAACGACGGCACGCAGGCCTCCGCGATTCAATACCCGCATCTGAAGGCCCCGGACATCGAGGCGGGCGTGAAGCGGTTCTACTCGAAGTTCTACGCGCGGCCTACGCCCATCTTCCGCATGCTCGTCGCCATGGCCAAGGACCCGATCGAGCGCCGCCGCAGACTGCGCGAGGGCAAGGAATTTTTCGACTACCTTCGGGGCCGTCAGAAGCCCGCGGCGTCGCGAATCGAACTGCCGCCCAAGACCGACAAGAAAGATCCGGTTCCCGCCTGAATCCTTCGATATTGGAACTGCCGTTTGTCGGTTTCATGATGCTGGCCGCCTCGCTGGCGGGCCGGGCGGTTTTCTCGGTCTTCGCGACCTTCGCCGGCGTTTTCGCTTTGCTGTTTGCCGCCGCGTCCACGGGGTTCGGCTGGCGTTTCCTGCAAAACCTGCGCCGACGAGCCACGACGGCCTCCTCGCCTCCGATTTCCGTGATCAAGCCTCTCCGAGGCGGAGAAGCCGCGCTCTACGAGAACCTGGCCAGTTTTTGCCGGCAGGACTACCCGTGCTATCAGTTGATCTTCTGTCTCCAGTGTCCTGAGGACCCGGCGCTGGCCGTCGTCTCCAGGCTCAAAAAAAACTTTCCTGAAACGGACATGGAAATCGTCGTCTCCAAGGATCGCATCGGCTACAACCCGAAGGTCAACAACATGGCCAACGGATACGGCTTCGCGAAATACGATTTTCTGCTGATGTCGGACTCCGACATCCTGGTCAAACCGGACTTCCTGCGCCGCATGGTCGATCCGTTTGGCGACCCCGGCGTCGGGCTGGTCACCGCGTTCTACGAGGCCACGGGCAGCGACGGTTTGTGGGGCCGCATGGAGGCGTTGTCGATCAATGCCCAGTTCCTTCCCCAGGCGTTGTGCGCCGCGTTTTTCGGGATGCGCTTCGCGATGGGCGCGGCCATGATGGTCCGCCGCAAAGCTTTTGAGGAAACCGGCGCGTTCCACAACTTGGCCGACCACCTGGCCGACGACTTTTGGCTGGGTGAATCCATGCGCGAGGCCGGATGGAAGTTGGAGATGGCGGGCGCGGTCGTGGAGACCGTGCCCCATATCAACGGCGGCGCGGAACATTTCAAGCACCTAGTGCGATGGGCGCGAACCATCCGCATCTGCCAGCCGGCGGGCAACGCCGCCAGCCTCATCCAGCACGGGTTCTCCCTCTTGACGCTGAAGGTCCTGATGTTCGGCCCGGACGCGCGCACCGTGGCCCTGCTGGGAGCCGTCTGGGCAGGCAAAGCCGCGGCCAGCGCATGCCTGGCCCGGGCCCTGGGCGGCGACCAGCCTCTCGAAGCCCTCTGGCTGCTGCCGCTGGCCGAATGGTTCGCTTTCGCGGCGTGGCTGGGAGGCTGGGGCTCCTCGCGCGTGTTGTGGCGCGGGGAGTTCTACGACGTGCAATCGAAGGGCCGCCTCGTGCCGATCGAGCCCTAGGGTTCCCATGTTTGCCCGCTCTCGGGCGCTTCTGACGCACCTCGTGGTCGTCGCCGGCATAGTCACCTTCCTGCTGTTGCTGTGGAAGTTCGATCCGATTCGGGTCTGGAGCCGCCTGGTCTCGTTCGGCTGGGGCTTCGCGGTCCTGATGCCGTTCCAAATATTTGACCACATGCTCAATGCTTGGGGGTGGAAACTGTCGTTCCCTCCCGAGAGCGCGCGACGCGCGAATTTTTGGGACCTGGTGCGAGTGCGTATCGCCGGCGACGGCGTCAACTACCTGACGCCCAGCGCCAACATCGGCGGCGAATTTGTCCGCCCGGGAATGCTGCGTTCGTCCTTGCCCGACGATGTGAAGATCACCAGCGTTCTGGTCGCCAAGGTCACGCAGTCGGTCGGCCAGGCTTTTTTCATCCTGAGCGGCCTGGGCTATCTCCTGCACGCCCACCTGTTCGACTTCGAAGGTCCCCAGGCGACTTTAGGCGCCTTCGGGGTCGGCTCAATCCTGCTTGGACTGGTCGTGGGCGTAAGCCTGCTGGTCATGGAGCCCCCGCCGTGGTTCCACAAACGCTTCCCGCAAGCCGTGGAAGCCAGCGCGGGCGTGCGCGGACTCTTAAAGAATTATCTTCAGCGTCATCCGTTCCGCATGACGGCCTCCGTCGTCTTTTTCATGTTCGGCTATGCCTGGGGCGCCGCGGAAGTCTGGCTCATCTGCCGATTTTTAGGGCTCGATATCGGCCTCGAAACGGCTTTCTCCATCGAGTTCCTCTCGAATCTCGTCGATTCCTTGGCCTTCTGGGTGCCGGCGAAACTCGGCACGCAGGAAGGCGGCAAGACCGCCATCTTCGCCGGCATGGGGCTGTCCCCGGAGATTGGATTCACGCTGGGCCTGGTGCGGCACGTGCGCGAGGTGTCCTGGGCGGCGATGGGGCTGGCTCTTTACGCGGCGCACAGGCGCGGCGCAAGGAAAACCTAAGGATGCGCCTGAAGAAGGTCCACGCCCATAACCGCGATGGCCTCGCGCACCCGAGGGCTGAGCAAAGTCCGAAGTTCGGTCACCGACTGATGGCTGGAGTTGGGTCGGTCGCCCGAAACCTCGGAGGATGGGTCGGAGCACGGATGGAAGTAAAACTCCGTGACGCCCTCCGGCAGGCGCTGCAACAGCCATAGCACGTAACTCTCCGTCATGCGGCCGGAGCGCAGGAGACCCCAACTGCGCGGGACCTGGAGGCCGCCAGCCGCGTCTCTGATCCAAAAACGCATGGCGGCGAAGGTCCCCGCCAACGCCAAGCGCGGCAGGATCGGATCGAAGTCGCCCGGGTACTCCAGGCATGCGGAAAGCTCCCCGGAAGGCAAGCGCAGTCGCGCTACGCCGTACTCACGCGCGACGCGACAGAGCGCCGGGAAGACGACGGGGTGTATGTGGATGTTGATGTGCCCGTCGGCGTGCGTGGGTCTGAGTCCGAGCGCCATGAACGCGTCGAACTGCGCGCGGATCTCGCCCTCCACGCCGGCGCGGGCCTTGGCATCAAAGAAATAGCGCAGTCCGGCCTTTTCCGGAGCCTCGGCGCAGAGTTCCAAATGAAGACCTACGCCCAAGCCGGGGTTGTCTTTGGCCAAGCCGGCCGCCTCCGCGGCGGCCGGCCGCAGGACCATAAGGCTGGCGAAGCGCAGGATGCCCTCGCGGTGGGCGCGCACGACGGCGGCGTTGACGTCCGTGGAATAGCCGAAATCGTCCGCCGTGACGATGAGCGCCCTTGGGTTCAAGGCATGTCTGTCGAAACGACCGTGATTTGACAATTGCCGGCGACCAAGGCCGCGGTTACGGTCGGGAAGTCGGGGAGCGTCGGAGTGCACGTGCAGCCGCATGCGCCCGCGACGCCGGTGCAGTTATAGTTCGGGACGGTGTTGGAACAAACGGCATTGGCCGCGTTCCAGTTCGTCATGATCGAGTTGAAACCGGCCTGATCGAGGCGCTTCTCGACCAAGGCGGCGCCGCCGCGGTGGGCGATGGTGGCGCGAAACATCGCCATGCGCATGAGCAGAGCCGCGATGAGCGCGACCAAGGCGCCCGTGACCATGACATGGATGAGCACGCTCCCGCGGTCTGCGGCGGCGAATCGGACGCGCATAAGATCAGTTCTCCATGAGGACTTTCGTGTCGAAGGTGAGGGATTGAGGGTTGACGAAGTTCGCGGCGCCGCCGCCCGCGTTGACGGTTCCCTGGTTCGGGTTTCCGACGACGAACTGCATGCGGACGGCGTTCTGTATGAGAGGATCATTTTGAAAAATTGAATTAGCGCCGATGCGGTAGACCCCCGTCGCGACCACGCTGCTTCCTCCATAATTGGCCGCCGTACAAGCCGGAGGAACGGCCGCGAAGTTCGGACAATTGCCCGCCACGACGCGCCTGCGCAAGACATTCGACGCGGCCTGCCAACAGTAAGAGATGACCGTCGGGGCGGGGCCTATGAGGGACAGTTGAGCTCCATTCGGAGGCCCGCCTCCCGCAAGACGCGACCAATTCGTGCAGATGACCAGGCTGTCGGCCACGCCGCCGGCGACATTCGGCCACTGGATGACGCTCCCGGACGCGATGTCCCGGTTCATGGCCGTGATGCTGGCCAAGGACCAGGCGGTCACCGAACTTTTCCGCCCGCTTTCCACCTCATACTGAACCATGGACGCGGCAATCGACAGCACTCCGATGAGTACCGCCGACGATATTCCCGTGGCGATGACCAACTCGATCAGACTGAAGCCGCGATTCTCAGGCGCTCTCATGGTTCGTCCCAATGAACGTCCACCACGACTTGCGGCACCGGCCGTCCGAGGACCGCCGCCTGCGCGGGGGTTACCGTATAGTTGACCCGGCCGTTGTAAGGCGCCGCCTCGAGCCAAGCGGGGAGGAGTCCCCTCAGCGTGTGCAAACCGTAGCGGAGAGCGTAAACGTCGCCCATGCTGTCGACGACGACGCCGGCATGGCCGTTCATGTACCATGTCCCCACGCCCGGGCTTCGAAATTTATTCGGCCCTTCGATCAACGCGCAGTCCGGTCCGCACGCGCCGGTGGCTGGATTGCAATCGCAGCCGGTGACGAAATCCTTCAGCAGCGCGCTGACCACCGCCGCCCCCTGATTGGAGAGCATCCGGCGGTCGCTCTTGCCCGACCCCTGCTTCTGGGTGAGCGCGACGCTGAACATCGCGGTCACCATGATGCATGAGATCAACATCGCGACTATCACCTCGATCAGGGTGTAGCCGGGGCCGGCGTGACGACGCTTAATAAGTCGGTGCAGGCGCTCCTCCGAAGGCCGTGATCACTCCCGCGGTATTCATCGTATAGCCCCAGCCGTTATACGGAGCGCCGGCGCCGGCCAGGCGGTGGGCGCCGGAGACCTGCGTGCCCGCGCCCATCCCAGCGCATGCGCCCGCGACGCTCCCGTCGCAGGCGTCGAAAGTGTAGGGCTTGTTTCCCCAATCCTGATCGGACAAGTACCGGCACCAGACGAGCACGCAGGGGTTGTTCTGCGTGGCGTTGACGACGGCCGGACAAACGCCCGCGCCGCACGCGGCGGCGAACTGTCCGGCGACGAAGAAGCCGGAGTGGTCGAGGGCGAACATCCTATTCGTAGTGCCGATCATGTTCGAGATCGCGACCGCGTCGTCGGCTCTACCGTTCTCCACCGTCCGCAGATACTCCGGGACGGCGAACGCCGCCAAGATGCCGATAATCATGACCGTCACCACTAGTTCTATGAGCGTATAGCCGCCGTGGTCTTGGATTCGCATCATTACCCCCCCATGGTCGACAGCTTGAAGATCGGAAGGAAGACCGCCAGCACGATGAGTCCGATCAACGCGCCGATGCCGACGATCATCAGCGGCTCGATGATCGCATTGAAACGGCGAGTAAATTGGTCGATCTGCTCCTTATAAAAATTGGAGAGAGTCACCAGCATATCGGGAAGTTTTCCCGACTCTTCGCCCATGAACATCATTTCGGTGGCCAGGTTCGGAAGTGCCCCGGTCTTCTTGAACGACTGCGAGATCGACTTGCCGCCGGCGACGTCGTTTTTGACCGACGCCAACATGCGCTTGAAAATAATATTGTTGGCGAACACTCCTTCCAGAACCGAGATGGCGTTCAAGATGCTGACGCCGGACTCGATGAGAGTGGAGAGCGTCGTCAGCACGCGCTCGACGAGGATGTTGTTGATGAATTCCCCGACCAGCGGCGTCCCCAGGATCATCCTCCACTTCGTTTCCTGGCCCGCTTCGGTCGAGGTGTAGGCGCTCCAACTGAACCACGCCAGCACTATGGTGATGATCAGACCCGTCAAATGATGGATCAGCAGGTTCGAAATCATGATGATGAACACCGTCAACGGCGGCAGCTTTATCGCGAACCCCGCGAATATTTCGGCGAAAACGGGGACGATCTTGAGGATGAAAAAAAGCAAGACGCCGCCGGAGACGGTCATCAGCACGCCGGGATAGGCCATCGCCGTGATGATCTTGCCCTGCAGTTCCGCCTGCGCGGCCATGTAGTCGCCGACCTGTTTCAGCACCTTTGGCAGCTGACCGCCCATCTCGCCGGCCTGAACCAGGGAGACCCATAAAGTGTCG
>CAIQSZ010000102.1 GCA_903874575.1 uncultured Elusimicrobia bacterium | reverse complement strand
GGACCTTCACCGGCCATACGCGGATGTCCAGTCCGGGCCAGCGCCGCGACAGCACGTTGATGATGTCGCGCACGGCCGCGCCTTGTCCCGAGGTGACCGCGCCGACGGATTTCGGAAACGGGGGCAGGGGTTTCTTGCGCGACTCGTCGAACAGACCTTCGGCCTGGAGCTTGGCTTTCAACTGTTCCAGCGCCAATTGGAGCGCGCCTTTCTCGCGCGGTTCGGCGGCCGAGATGATGAGTTGGAGCTCTCCGCGCGCTTCGTATGAAGTCACGCGCGCGCGCGCCAGGACCTTCAGCCCGTCCTGGAAGCGAAACTTGACCCCGAGCGCCGCGCCCTTGAACAGCACCGCGCGGACCTGGGCCTTCTCGTCCTTGAGCGACAGGTAGGTGTGGCCGGAGGGATAGGCCTTGCAGTTGGTGATCTCGCCCTCGACCCATAGCTCGGGAAGCGACGATTCCAGGAGATCGTGGACCTGGGCGTTCAACTCCGAGACCGTGTAGACGCGTCGGTCGGTCGACGCCATCGCCTTATTCCGGCTTCGGCCGCAGGTAGAACGCCAGCGCCGCGGAGGCCGTGGTCCAGCCGAGCAGATGCTGGAGCAGGCTCTCGTCGCGCGCCGCGCGCGGTCCCGCGACCCAGGCGATCAGCGCCACGCTCAGGAGCAGACCGACCTTCTCGACGATCGAGCGCGGTCCGAGCTGTTGAAGCAGGAAGGCCGCCGACCAGCCCGCGATCAGGCACGCCGGCCCGCTGCGCAGGCCGGGAACGAAGTAGAGAATCACACCGACGATGAGTCCGCCGACCAGGATTCGCATGAGGGCATGGTACTAAAATTAAAAACCGGCTCCCTGCGCCGCGCGACGGCCGGCCCTCGCGCTACCGCCTCGCGATCGCGGCGACCGTTCCGACCAGGGCCAAGAGGGGAAGGATGACGCCGAGGAGCGTCAGCGAGATGCTGCGGGCCGCGGAGATTTCCTCCACGCGGACGACGCGCGTCCCGGCGATGTAGTCGTGGAGCCCGCGTTTGTGCTTCGTGAACGCCGCGCAGACGAAGCCCAGCCCGAGAGTGAGGCTCGAGGCCCAGTAGCCGAGGGCCCGCAGGAAGGTGTTTAGATAGGTCAGCGGCCCCTCGTCTTCGCGGATGATCGCGATGCCGGCCGCCATCTTGCCGAGGGTCCGTCCGCCGTTGACCATCGGCAGGACCGTCGAGTAGGCGAGCGAAAGCGACAGCCGCACCGCGCTTCCCAAGAATCCGGGCAGGACGGCGTAGACGATCGAGCCGGCGATCATGACGACGACTGTGTCGATCACATATGCTCCGGCGCGCAGCCCTAACCCCGCGGAAGGGTCGTCATGCGGCGCGACGGCGGCCGCGTCCTGCGGTTCCAGCGGCGGTACGGGAACGGGGGTTTCCATGGTCTCTCCTGTGCGTTCGGATGCAGAAGGATATCGCGCGGCGCCGCCGGCGTCAAGGCCTTACGGTTGCTTGACCGAGCGCAGCGACTTGAGCCTCTCGGCGATGCGCTTCTCGTCGCCCTGGTCGGTCGGTTCGTAGAAACGCTTGGGGTCCGGCATATACTCCTGTTCGACCCAATGGCCCGGGAAGTCGTGGGCGTATTTGTAGCCCTTGCCGTGGCCGCGCGCCTCGTCGTCCATGTTCGCGTCGCGCAGGTGGAGGGGCACTTCGCGGGCGGGGCCGCGGCGAACTTCGTCCAGGGCGGCGTCGACGGCCAGGTAGGCGGCGTTGGACTTCGGCGCGGCGGCGACGAAGAGCGCGGCTTGGCTGAGCGGGATGCGGGCCTCGGGCATGCCCAGGACTTCGCAGGCGGCGAACGCGGCTTGGGCGACGAGCAGGGCGCGGAAGTCGGCGTTGCCCACGTCCTCGGCGGCGCAGATCAGGATGCGGCGGGCGAGGAAGCGGGGGTCCTCGCCGGCCTCCAGCATCTTCGCCATCCAATACACGGCGGCGTCCGGATCGGAGCCGCGCATGGACTTGATGAAGGCGGAGAGATCG
>CAIQSZ010000101.1 GCA_903874575.1 uncultured Elusimicrobia bacterium | reverse complement strand
GCTGCGGCTGTAAGGTGTTGGCGGCCGTCGTCCTGCTGGCGGTCGGCGCGCTGGGCGGCTACTTCTGCGCGCGCCATTGCGGCGCCGGGCATTGCCCGATGCCGGCGGCGCAGATGCAGGCAAAGTAAGGCGTCCGGACGCTCGCCTCGCGCCCCCGGCCCGAAAAGGCCGGGGGCGCTTCATATCCCGTGTTGATTCGTTTCTATATTTTACGGGGTTTTTATTTGGCGGCAGAGGCGGCTTTTTCGGCCGCCGCATCGAGCCTGACGATCATCGCGGTCAGTTCCTCCACGGCGTCTTCTCGGATGATCAGGTCCTCGCCCTCGAGATTGGAGTCTGCAGTAAGAGCCATCTGCATAAGGGCCATGTTTTGTCGTACTTGCTGCGATAACGTACTCGGATAATCCCAACGCGGCCACTCCAGCTCTTTGTCATTAATATATTGATCAGCTTCCGCGAGAGATTCATGGAAGGCGTTGAGGGTATCAATCAGATGGGCATGCCCATTTTGCGGAACCGTAGTCGGGTATCTAAGGTGCAGATAAGAGTCAAACAGTTCCTTGACTTGGAAGTTCATCGCCGACAAAGTCCTGAGAATCGCCATCTCCCGGTCTTGTTCGGCCCCATTCGATTCATCGATAGCCGCATTAATCGAAGCGATGGCCTCCCGGAGTTCCTTCAGGACGAGCTTGCCGGTAACAACATCTTTAGTATCCGAGCCAATGAGCCATATGTGGCACTGGCGCAACAAGATTCCCTTGATCTCATACAGGCCAGCGCGCGCTAGGTCCAATTCTTTGACGATGGCGGTTTTGTCCGGTGAGGCGCTCTGTGCCTCGTTTAGGGCCAATTGAAGTGGATCTTCCAACGGCGTGGAGCTTTCGACAGAATGCCCAAGGGGCATGAGGTCTTTGGATTTTGAATTCCATGCCTGGACGAGGCGAAGGGCCTTCTCCAGCTTTTGGATCAGTCTGCTTGCGTCGGCTACGGCGCGGGCACTGGCGGCACCGGCGGCGGTATCGCCGGCGGCAACGGCAGCCGCATCGGCGAGCGACGGCGCCTGGGGGGTATCGGCTAGCGCTACTTGAGCCGACAGAAGAGCGGCCGCGAAGACCGCGAAGTGCTTTATGCTTTTGCTTTGACAGACGTTCATTTCTTTTCCTCCATTTTCGTGTAGAGGTGATAGTCTAGATACTACAGGCCGTCTGCGCCTGGGCCGGGCGGTTAAGGGGCAAGCTGCTTAAAGGCCTATTATTGCTTGGGTACTTGGACCTGGGCTTGGCGTCCAACTTTAGCTCTCTAGGCGCGCGGTCTTGCTAAAATCCCCGCATGGCTTCGAGCCTCGCCGTCCGCCGATCCGCCCTCGTCTGCGCCGTAGCGGCGGCGATGTTCTTTGCGCGCATGCTGGTGCGCGTGGATCCCGATGTATTTTTCCATCTTAAGGAAGGCGGCCGCGTGCTGACGGAAGGGCGCATGCCGACCGTCGAGGACTATTCGTTCACGCGGCCCGGCGCGCCCATGATCGCCACCGAGTGGCTGTCCGGCGCGGCGTTCGCGGCCGCGTACCGCGTCGGCGGCTATCCGTCGGTCGCGGCGCTGTCGGCGGCCTTGCTGGGCGCGGCGTTGTGGATTCTGACCTTGCTTTGGGACGGCGAAGGGCCGGGCGAGGAGGTTCGCGCCCTGCTGGCGGCGCTGGCTGCATTCGGGTTGCTGAATTTTGCATTGGCGAAGGTCCAGAATTTTACCTTCCTATTCTTTGCGTTCGATCTCTACCTGGTTCGCCGTTGGGAGCGGGGGGGGCGGCGCGCGCCGTGGTTGATGGCGGCCCTGTTGGTTCCGTGGGCGAACCTGCACGGCGGGTTTATTCTGGGCTGGGTCCTGCTGGCCGGCGTCTGCGGCTTGGACCTGCTGAAGACGCGCCGTGCCGTGGCCCTGGCTCCGTGGGCGGCGGGGACCGCCGCATGCTGTCTGCATCCGAACGGCGTCCATGCGTTCGTTTATCCCATATGGTTCTTCTTCGCGGCTCCGCCCGTTCGGGCCGTCGTCATCGAATGGCAGCGTCTGGGTTTCCACGCGCAGGCCCTGCCTTACGGCTTGGCGCTGGCCGCCGCGGGGGGCGCGCGCGTCGACGGTCTCAAAGGACGCTTTCCTTGGGTCGCGATGGCGCTGGTGTTTCTGGCGCTGGGCCTGCGCACGGTCAAGATGCTTCCGTTCTTTACCTTGGCCGCGTGCGCGGCGGCGGGCATGACGACCGGTCTGCGGCGACTGCGGCCGTGGGCGCCGGCCGGCGCGGCGGCGGTCATGCTGACCGTCGCCGCAATCCAGTACGCCGAGGCGCGCGCGCTGTCGGCCTATGGTCCCGTCTCGGATTGGACGCGCGCTTATCCGCGCGTGGCGCTGGAGCACTGGGTCGAGCGCGACGCGGGAAAACGCCTGTTCCACCATTACGACTGGGGCGGCT
>CAIQSZ010000100.1 GCA_903874575.1 uncultured Elusimicrobia bacterium | reverse complement strand
GTTCGCCGGGATGCCCAGCTCTCGGCAGCGGCCCAGGAACCGCGAATGGGAGGACGGTTCGTCGTTTTCCCAGACGCCGTAGGAGTGGGCGGTGAAGCGCAGGCGCCGCGAGGCGGTGACGCGGGGGTCTTTCTGGCGCAGGGAACCCGCCGCGCAGTTGCGCGGGTTGGCGAACGGCTCGCGTCCGGCGCGCGCCTCCTCGTCGTTGACTTTCTTGAAGTCGGCCGAGGTCATGTAGACTTCGCCGCGCAGTTCCAGGCGCTTGGGCGCTTCCCCGGAAAGCCGCAGCGGAATGCTTCGGACGGCGCGCGCGTTGGCCGTGACGTCCTCGCCGGTCTCGCCGTCGCCTCGGGTGGCCGCGCGCGTCAGGACCCCGTCTTCGTAGGACAGCGCGCAGGACAGCCCGTCGATTTTCGGCTCCACCAGGTAAGACGGCGTCTCGCCGGGCGGGAGGTTCTTGCGCACGCGCTCGTCCCAGGCGCGGATGCCGGCCTCCTCGTAGGCGTTGTCGAGGGAGAGCATGGGGGCGGCGTGCTTGACCGGCTTGAAGTCCGAGGCGACGCCGCCCGCGACCCGCTTCGTCGGGGAGTCGGAGGCGTCGAGTTCCGGATGCGCGGCCTCGAGTTCCTTGAGGCGCGACAGCAACCGGTCGTACTCCGCGTCCGAGACCGTGGGCGCGTCGAGCAGGTAATAGCGGCGGTCGTGCTCGCGGAGCTCGGCGCGGAGGGACCGGATCTCGGACTCAGCCGTCGTCTTTTTCCGGGGCATTCTTATCGGCCTCCGCCTTTCCGGGCGAGGGCGCCTCGCGCAGGCTTTTCAGCGCGTCGAGGATGCCGTTGACGAAGCGGGTGGCCTCCTCGGCGGAGTACTTGCGGACGATTTCGATGGCTTCGTCGATGATGACGCCGACGGGGGTGTCCTTGCGGTCGACCAGTTCGTAGGCGGCCAAGCGCAGGACGTTGCGGTCCACGGCGGCCATGCGGTTCATCGCCCAGTTCTGGGCGCGCTCCTGGATCAGCCGGTCGAGCTCCTCGAGCCGGGCGAACGCGTTCGTCGCAAGCGCGCGGGAGAACTCCAGGGTCTCGGCGTCGAGGGGGGAGGCGTCGCGCCGCGTGACGATCGCGAACGCTTCCGCCGCGGGCGTGCGCGAGACGTCGGCGACGTACAGCGCCTGGACGGCGACCTCGCGCGCAAGCCTACGCCTTCCCACGGAGTTCCTCCTTAAGCGCGACCATCTCGAGCGCGGCCAGCGCGGCTTCCCGGCCGCGGTCCAACCCGCCTTTCGTGCGGGCCAGCGCCTGCGCCCAGGTGTCGGGGGTCAGCACGCCCAGGATCACGGGCACGCGCGAGGCCACGGAGATTTCGTGG
The DNA here is from genome assembly GCA_903874575.1 of uncultured Elusimicrobia bacterium. Classification (GTDB taxonomy): domain Bacteria; phylum Elusimicrobiota; class Elusimicrobia; order UBA1565; family UBA9628; genus GWA2-66-18. Next base: position 2,698 of record CAIQSZ010000100.1, on the reverse strand, counting down.
AGGCTGCGGACCAAGGAGGCCGAGATGTATTCGTTCTGCCGCGTCCGGCCCTTGAGCACGCAGCCCAGGGCCACGACCGCGTCGTAGCGGCCGCTGCGCGCCAGCTCGGAGACGGTCCAGGGGAGCTCGTAGCCGCCGGGGACTTGGACCACCTTGAGTTGGGAGTCCTTCCAGCCTTCGGCCTTGAAGGTTTTCAGGCAGCCGGCCAGCAGGGCCGAGGTGATCTTCTCATTGAAACGCGAGACGGCGATGGCGACTCGTTTCATGCCAAATCCTCCGTGGAGACCAGCATGTGCCCCATCTTTTCCCTCTTCGTCCGGAGGTACTTGGCGGCGTGGGGGCCCGCGGGCAGTTGGAGAGGAACGCGCTCGACGACTTTCAGCCCGTAGCCTTCGATGCCGACGATCTTGCGCGGGTTGTTGGTGAGCAGGCGGATGGAGGCGAGCCCCTGGTCGGCCAGGATCTGAGCTCCGATGCCGTACTCGCGCAGGTCGGGCTTCAGGCCGAGCTTCAGGTTCGCCTCGACGGTGTCCAGGCCCTTGTCCTGCAGGGCGTACGCGCGGATCTTGTCGATGAGGCCGATGCCGCGCCCTTCCTGATTGAGGTAGACGAGCACGCCCTTGCCGGCCGCGGCGATCTGCTTCATCGCCGCTTCCAGCTGGAGCCCGCAGTCGCACTTGCGCGAGAACAGCGCGTCGCCGGTCACGCACGACGAGTGCACGCGCACCAGCGCGCGATCGTCTCCCGCCACCGCGCCCATGACCAGCGCGAGGTGGACCTTGCCGGTCAGCTGCTCCTCGTAGACCCGGATGACGAAGTCGCCCCAGCGCGTGGGCAGGCGGGCGGTCGCCTTGCCCTCGACCAGCCGGTCCTTGCGGCGGCGGTAGTCGATCAGATCGGCGATGGTGACGATCTTGAGCTTGTGCTTCTTGGCGAAGCGCAGCAGATGCGGCGTGCGCGCCATCGTGCCGTCGGGATTCAATATCTCGCAGATGACGCCGGCCGGCGTCAGTCCGGCCAGGCGGGTCAGGTCGACGGCGGCCTCGGTGTGGCCGGCGCGGACCAGCACGCCGCCTTCCCGGGCGCGCAGGGGGAAGACGTGGCCGGGGCGCATCAGGTCCGCGGGCTTCGTCTTCGGATCGAGCAGGGCGGCGATGGTCGTCGCGCGGTCCTTGGCCGAAATGCCCGTCGAGGTCCCCTTCTTCGCGTCGACGGACACCGTGAACGCGGTGTCGCGTCCGGCGCCCGGCCCGTGGATGTTGTTCGACGGGTCCACCATCGCGTGCAGCCTCAAAGCTTCCAGGCGCGAGGAGGGCAGCGGCACGCAGATGAGGCCGCGCGCGTGCACGGCCATGAAGTTGACGGCCCGCACGCCGCACTTCTCGGCGGCCACGACGACGTCGCCTTCGTTCTCCCGGTCGGGGTCGTCGACGACGACGACCATGCGTCCCTTTTTGACGTCGGAGATCGCGTCTTCGATGCGGTGAAAGCCTTTCGCGGGAGTCATCGGGCTTTTCCCAGCGTCCGCACGGCGTTCGCGGCGTAGCGGGCCAACGGGTCCGCCTCCAGGTTCACTCGATCGCCGGGCTTGCGCCCGCCGAGCGTCGTGCTCGACAGCGTGTGCGGCACCAGCATCACCTCGAAGAAGTCCTTTCCCGCCGCGGTCACCGTGAGGCTGACGCCGTCAACGGCGATGGAGCCTTTGACGGCGACGAGCCCGCGCAGATTCTTAGGCAGTTCCGCGCGCAGGCGCCGGAACCCCTCGCTCCAAGGCCGGAAAAAGATCACTTCGGCGCCGGCGTCGACGTGTCCGGTGACGAAATGCCCTCCGAGCTCGGCTCCGACCTTGAGCGAGGGTTCGACGTTGACCCGATCGCCGGCCTTGAGCGCCCCCAAATTCGTCCTGGCCCAGGTGTCCGGCCCCACGTCGAATCGGTGCACTCCGTTCCTCGTCTCGACGACCGTCAAACAGCATCCGTTGATCGCGATCGAGGCTCCGAGCTTGGGCTTCGGGACGTCGGCGCGCACGGAGAGCGCCGCCGCCGTCCGCTTCTCGATTTTTCCGAAGACTTCGACGATGCCCGTGAACATCAGAGTTCTCCTTGGATCAGCCAATCGTTGCCGACCTTGCTCAGCCGCGGCGCCTTCACGCGCGGCGCCGCGTTCGGATCGTCGCACCCGGCCAGAAACTTCGGCGCCAGGAAGACGCGGACCTCGTCCACCAGCCCCGCGCGCAGGAACGCCGCGTGCAAGGTCGGCCCGCCTTCCAGCAGCAACGTGCCGACGCCCTGGGACGCCAGGTCGCGCAGGGCGCCGCGCAGGTCGCGGGGGCGCTTGATGCGGTACACGACGGTCGGCGCGGAGCCGTCGAAGACGCGCGCTTGGGGCGGCAGCGCGCGGCGTCCGGCGAAGACGACGCGCAGGGGGTCGCGGCCGGCGCCGTGCGCGGTCAGGGCGGGATCGTCCGCGAACACGGTGCCCGCGCCCACGGCGACGGCGTCCAGCTCGGCGCGCCGGGCGTGGACGGCGGCGCGCGCCCGCGGGCCGGTGACCCAGCGCGAGCGGCCGGAGGCGGCCGCCGCCTTGCCGTCCAGCGAAAGCGCGGTCTTGAGCACCACCCACGGGCGGCCGCGGAGAGACCGCGAGAAGAAGCCCCGATTGAGCGCTTGCGCCTCGGCCGAAACCGCGGGTTCCCGGT
>CAIQSZ010000099.1 GCA_903874575.1 uncultured Elusimicrobia bacterium | reverse complement strand
GACCTTCCTCGGGTCGATGTTGAGGGTGCGCGCGTCCACGTCGGCGTAGACGGCGGAGGCGCCGGCCTGCGCGATGCCCTCGGTGGAGGCGAAATAGGTGAGCGGCGTCGTGATCACCTCGTCGCCGACGCGGATGCCGGCGGCCTGCAGCATCAGAGTGATCGCGGAGGTCCCCGACTGGCAGGCGACGAAGTGCTTAGCTCCTAGATAAGACGCGAATTCCTTCTCGAACTTCTCGACGGCGGGGCCGAGGATGAACTGGCCGCTCTCGACGGCGGCGATGATGGCGCGGTCCATCTCCGGCTTCAGCGCGCGGTACTGCGCGGCCAGGTCGACGAGCGGGATCGCGTCGGCGGCGTGGGAGGTCTTCATTGTCTTCTCCACATCATGAGGATTACGGCGGCCTAGCGCGCCAGCGCGCGCGCGGGCACGCCCGCGACGGTCGCGCCCGGCGGCACGTCCTTGGTGACGACCGCGCCCGCGCCGACGACGGCCCCGGCGCCGACGGTCACGCCCCCCATGATCAGCGCGCCCGAACCGATCGACGCGCCCTTCCTAACCACGGTTTTGAGCGCGATCCAATCGGCCGCGGAGGTCAGATGCCCGCCCTTGGCGGCGATGGGGCGCTTGTCGTTGATGAAGATGACGCCGTGGCCGACGAACACCTCGTCTTCGATGGTCACGCCCTCGCAGACGAACGCGTGCGAGGACACCTTCACGCGCTTGCCGATCACGGCGCCGCGCTGGACCTCGACGAAGGTCCCGATGCGGCTCCCGTCGCCGATCGAACAGCCGTACAGGTTGGCCCAGCCGTACACCGTCACGTCTTTACCGAAGACGACGTCGTCCGCTATGCGGGAGAAGGGAGCATCCATGCCGAGATTCTAGCCAAATCCCCCCCCGGACGCACGCGAAGCGCTTAAGGCTGGGGATGCTCGACGTAGCCGGTGATCATCGACTTCAGGTTCGACGACAAGGAGTCTCCGGTCGTGATCATGTAAAGATGGACGATCAGGAAGGACAGCATCGCGAAAGCCCCCGCCGTATGGATGAGAGCCACCGCGCGAAGGCCGCCCAGCGCGTCGATCAGTCCGGGCCACAGCGGCGTGCCCAGGTAGAGCACGCCCGCCGCGATCTGCACCGGAAAGACGAAGATCAGCAGGCTGAAGTAGGCGACCCGTTGGATCGGGTTGAACTTGTTGTCCGGGCCCGGTATCTCCGGATGAGGCGCGCGCCGGAAAATGCCGCTCGTGTAGAAGCGCACCTGCGCCGCGAAGTTCCTGCGCGTCGGCACGAACTGCCGGCCTTCCCCCGTCGTGACGTGCCAAAACATCGTGAACACGGTCAGCAGGACCAGCCCGGCGCCGGACGCCTCGTGCAGGTGGACGGCGCGCTCGAACCCGAACAGCCGCCAGGACCCGTGGATCTCGAAGCCCGTCGCCGCCAGCGTCAGGATCAACAGGAACATGATCTGGCCGTCGGCCTGCCCCCAACGCGAACCGGCCGCGATGAACGCCAGCCCGGCAGCGTTCAGCATGATCTCCACGGACATCAACATCACGATCATATTGCGCCTGACCAGCACACCGGCCATGCCCAGCACGAACAGCATCGCCGCAAGGGCCAAAACATGTTGCATGGGAACAGCGGTCATGGCGACACCTTTTCTTTGAGTGGCCTGGCCAGATGATAAGCGCCGACCAGTCCG
>CAIQSZ010000098.1 GCA_903874575.1 uncultured Elusimicrobia bacterium | reverse complement strand
TCGAGCAAGGAAATCCCCAAGTCCGGATTCTTCGGCGGCTCTCCGGCCAAGCCGGCGACCTCCGAGGAGAAGCTGGTCGGCGCCGTGGTCCAGCTGGTGCTGAGCGAAGCCATGAGCGCGCGCGCCTCGGACATCCATCTCGAGCCGCAGGAGACTTACCTGCGCGTGCGCTACCGCATCGACGGCGTGATGGAGGAAGTGCTTCAGGTCCCGAACAGCCTGAACCTGCGCGTGGTCTCGAACATCCGCGTCGCCTGCGGCCTGGACCCGGAGAAGCAGGCCGGCGGCAAGCCCGAGGACGGACGCGTCTCCGTGAACCTGGGCGGGCGAGAGGCCGACCTGCGCCTGTCCACCTTTCCCACCCCGCAGGGCGACAAGGCCGTGCTGCGCGTGATCCCGCGCGGGACGAAGACCAGCACTCTCGACGAACTCGGCCTGGAACCCGACTCGCGCGCCCAGTTGCGCGTCCTGCTCCGGCGCCCGCAAGGCCTCATCGTCGTCACCGGACCCACCGGCTGCGGCAAGTCCACCACCCTGTACGCGATGCTGCACGAACTCAACGACTCCTCGCGCAACATCGTGACCCTCGAGGACCCCATCGAGCGCAAGATACCCGGCATCACGCAAGGCATGGTCGCGCCCCGCCAGGGCTTCAGCTTCGCCGAGGGCCTGCGCGCCATCCTGCGCCAGGACCCCAACGTCATCATGGTCGGCGAGATCCGCGACACGGAGACGGCCGAGATCGCGCTCTCCGCGTCGCTGACCGGACATCTGCTGCTGACGACGCTGCACACCGTGAGCGCCCTGGGCGCGGTGAACCGCCTGATCGACATGGGCCTGGAGCCGTTCCTGGTCGCATCCGCGCTGACCGCCGTCACGGCCCAGCGCCTGGCGCGCGCCGTCTGCCCGGACTGCGCGCGGCCGCACGAGGCCACGCCCGAGGAACTCGCCGAAGTGGCCGCGCGCGCCGCCAAGGCGGCCGTCGCGGTCCCCAAGAACTTCGGCCCGGGCTTGAGGCGGGGCGCGGGCTGCGACGCCTGCCGCGGAACCGGCTACCGCGGACGGGTGCTGATCTTCGAGGCCGCGGTGCTCACGCCGCCCCTGCGCGAGGCCGTCCTGCGCAAGAGCGGCATCGACGAACTGAAGCGCGCCGCGCTCAAGAGCGGCATGGAGCCGCTCCTGCTGGACGGACTGCGCAGGGCCGCCGCGGGCGTCACCACGCTCGACGAGATCATGCGCGTCGTCGACTCCTCGGACTGAGCGCGCCGCCTGGCGCGGCCCGGGGGATTTAGCTAGGATGAGGCCGCGAAATTCCGCCGGAGATCTTCGAACATGAAAATATTGGTGACGGGGGCGGCGGGCTTCATCGGGATGCACGTCGCGCAGCGCCTGCTCGCGCGCGGCGACGAGGTCGTCGGACTGGACGATCTCAACGCCTACTACGAGGTCGGCTTGAAGGAGGCGCGGCTGGCGCGGCTGACGCCGCATCCGCGCTTCCGCTTCGTCCGCCAGGACGTGGCCGACGCGCGCGCGACGGCGGACCTGTTCGCGGCCGAGAAGTTCGAACGGACGGTGCACCTGGCCGCGCAGGCGGGCGTGCGCCACTCGCTGAAGGACCCGCACGCCTACGTCCGCGCCAACCTGGCGGGCTTCATGAACGTCCTGGAGGGCTGCCGCCGCGAGAAGGTCGGGCACCTGGTCTACGCCAGCAGTTCCAGCGTCTACGGCGGCAACGCTCGCCTGCCCTTCTCCGAGCATGACAGCGTCGATCATCCCGTCAGCCTCTACGCCGCGACGAAGAAAGCCAACGAGCTGATGGCTCATGCCTACAGTCATCTCTTCGGCCTGCCCACCACGGGGCTGCGTTTTTTCACGGTATACGGGCCGTGGGGACGGCCCGACATGGCGCTGTTCCTGTTCACCAAGGCCATCCTGGAAGGACGTCCGATCGACGTCTTCAACGAAGGCAAGATGCTCCGCGACTTCACCTTCATCGACGACATCGTCGAGGGCGTGCTCCGCGTGCTGGATCTCCCGGCCCGGCCCGACCCGGCCTTCGACCCGATGAGCCCCGACCCCGCGCGCAGCAGCGCGCCCTACCGCGTGTTCAACATCGGCAACCACCAGCCGGTCGAGTTGATGACCTACATCGAGACGCTCGAGCAGGCTCTCGGCAAGACCGCGGTCAAGAACTTCCTCCCCATGCAGGACGGCGACGTCCCGGCCACCAGCGCGGACACCTCCGACCTGCGGGCCGCCACGGGCTTCGCGCCGAACACGTCGGTGGCGGAGGGCATACGGCGCTTCGTCGAGTGGTACCGGGGCTACTACAAGACGCCGTGACGCGGCGGCCGCGCGCGCTCAGAAGAGCAGGAAGCTGGCGAGCGTCAGGGCCAGGCCGATGACGATCTTTTGCACGTCGTTCTGCCGGCGGCCCACGCCCAGGTAGAACATCCCCGCCAAGCCGACGGCGAAGCTGGCGCCAGTTTTCCAGTAAGTGGAAGCGTCCGGCGCGGGCATGCCCAAAGCCCTCAAGTCGGCGCCGATAGAGGCGGCGTCCTTGGGACTGGGAACGCTCAGGCCGCCGGAAGCGAGCATATCCTTGAAGTCCATCCGAGCATAGCGTAGCCTCCGCATCCGGTTCACGCAAGGCCGGAGATGATGAATACTAAGGACCGTTATTGGCGTTGCCTTCGCCGGGATGCGCGGCGGCGTGTCCTTCTAAGATCCGCTCGATGCCGCTCCTGAGGTCGACGGCCCAGCGATTGAACTCCCGCCAATGGCGTTGCGCGACCAGCAAGGACTCCTCCAACCGCGCCTCGAGCAGGCGCCGCAAAAACGCGCGGTCGCGTTCGGTGCGGCGTTTTCCGGCCGCGATGCGGGAGTAGGCTCCTTCTTCTCCGTCCCTTGGAACGAGATCCATTCGGACTCTCACGTCCGCAAGCGACACGGAGCCGATCAGACGCCTCTCATGGCGGACGAATCGAGCGGATTTCCCGGCCCTGAGGGCGGCGACGGCTTCGGCGAGGGCGTTTTCCGCGCGACTCGACAAGGAGGCCCCCAATTCGGAATTGGAAAGTAAATCCACGACGTCGTAGCGACCGCGCTCTCCTAGGATGTCGCCTCTCATGATCAAGGATTCTTTGCGGATCGCGGACAACTCTCCCATGCCGAACATCTCGGGGTAGCCGTCGTCCCCGGCCGGATTCTTGAAGTCGAACCATACCGAGTACGGCGTAGGCGACAAGTTCGTATACAGGCTTTCGATGTGGACATGATGGATTTCATGAACGACCGTGACCCCCGAGTTTTCGCACGCCGCCGGAGGCGATGATGCTCGCCAAGGCGCTGTCCGGGGGTCCGGAACGGATGATCAGCACCGGACGGCCGTCGACGACGCCGTATCCCGTGTCGTAACCTTGGATTTCCAACAATTCCTGCATGACGTCTATCGGAATCCGGGCTATTATGGGCCGGTTGCCCGCCGGGGCGTTTAGGATGGCGTCATGCCACTTCGCGAACATGGACCGATATTTTTCCACCGCCTCCGCGGGAATCGCCGGCGAGAGGCGCGCGCGGCTCCGGGCGAAGCCTTCCCCGTCGGTCGGACCGGCCGCAACCGCGGCGGGCGCCGGCCGGTCCGAGCTCGCCTGCAATTCGCGCGCAAGAGCCTCCGCGAGTTGTCGAGAACGCGCGGCCGCGGCCTTTTGCGCGAAAAGCGCCGCGCGCTCGCGCGCGACGTCTCCGTACAGCGCGTAAAAACCGAGAGCGGCGGCCGCCGGGGCAAGATCGTTCAGGGCCCTGTCGTCGGACGCGGCGGCGTTCGCGGCGGCAAGCGCGCGCGCGTCGATCTCCGCGAGGGCGGCCGGGATCGAGGCCTCGTAGGCCCGGGCGATAAGACGGGACACCGCCTCCGCCGAGGCCTCCGCGTTCGCCGCCGCGACCCGGGCCGGGAAATCCCGCGGCAAGTTCGCGCCCAGCGGGCCCAGGGCCTGGCGCAGATGCGGCGACGCCGGGTTGGACGCGACGATCGTCTGAAGCGGATGGAGCGAAGGAACGGCCGCGACCAGCGACGATCCGAAAGGCGAAGCCAAGAAGCCCTGCAGTCCGGCGAAGGAGGACTCGCTCATCGGCCGCGAAAGGGCCGTCCGCCCCTGAGCGGCCGCCGCGGCCACGGGCGACGACGAAATGATGATCCAGACGATGATGCTTCTGATTCAAAGAGTGTCGGCCTGCGGCCGGCATCTGTCAATACCGAAACGACGGTCGGGACCGCGCGGCGCTTCCCACCCCGCCGCGCGAATTCGTATCCTATGAGCATGAAGGTTCTCCTCCTCGGCGGCGGCGGACGCGAGCACGCGATCGCGTGGAAGCTGCGGCAAAGCCCGCGGCTGAAGACGCTGTGGGTCGCCCCGGGCTCCGAGGCCATGGCGCCCGCGGCCGAGCGCGTCGCCCTCGACCCGCTCGATCCCGCCGCGGTCGCCGCCTTCGTGCGCGAACGTAAAGTCGACCTGGTGTTCGTCGGCCCCGAAGCGCCCCTGGCCGCGGGCTCCTCCGACGCGGCCCGCGCCGCGGGCGCGCTCGTGTTCGGCCCGTCCCAATCGGCGGCGCGCCTGGAGACCTCGAAGGCCTTCGCCAAGGAGTTCATGAAGGCGAGCGGCGTGCCCACGGCCCGCGCGCTGAGTTGCTCGTCGGTCGCGCAGGCCAAGGACGCCGTGCGCGCGTTCGGCGGGCGTTGCGCGGTGAAGGCCGACGGCCTGGCCGCGGGCAAAGGCGTCGTCGTCTGCGGCGCCGTCGCCGAAGCCGAGGCGGCCGTGGACGCGCTGGGCGCCACCGCCGCGGGCCGCGTCCTCGTCGTCGAGGAGCGCATGGAGGGCCCCGAGCTGACCGTGATGATGCTGGTGGACGGCCGCGCCTACGCCGTCCTGCCGCTCAGCCAGGACCACAAGCGCCTGCGCGACGGCGACGCCGGCCCCAACACCGGCGGCATGGGCGCGCTATGCCCCGCGCCCGTCGACGACGCGCTGTGGAAGCGCGTCGAGACCGAGATACTGGACCGCACCCTCGCCGGCCTGGTCAAAGACGGCTTCGACTACCGCGGCGCGCTGTACGTCGGCGTCATGCTCACCCCCGACGGCCCGCGCGTGCTGGAATACAACGCCCGCTTCGGCGATCCCGAAACCCAGGCCGTCCTGCCCATGCTCGACGCCGACCTGCTGTCCCTGGCCGCCGCCGCCGCCGCCGGCGCGCTGGCGCCCGGCCGGCTGCCCGTCAAGCCCGGCGCCTGCGTCGGCGTCACGCTCTCCAGCCCCGGCTATCCCGAGTCGCCCAAGCCGGGCGCCGAATTGGATCTTTCCGGCGCCGACGGCCTGAAGGACGCGCTGATCTTCCACGCCGGAACCAAGAAGTCGGCGGCCGGCTGGACCGCCGCGGGCGGGCGCGTGCTCACCGTCGTGGGCCTGGGCTGCGACTTGCCCGCCGCCCGCGCCCGCGCCTACGACGCCGTCTCCCGCCTCAAGGTCCCCGGCCTGCATTATCGCCGCGATATCGCCGCCAAAGTCTTGGGGAGGGCCGCGTGAAAAAGCCGCTCGTCGGGATCATCATGGGCTCGCAGTCGGATTGGGAGACGATGAAAGCCGCGGCCGAAGTTCTCAAGAACTACGGCGTCGCGTTCGAAGCCGAGGTCGTGTCCGCGCACCGCACGCCGGACAAGCTGATGAAGTACGCGGCGGCGGCCGAGGCGCGCGGGCTCAAGGTCCTCATCGCGGGCGCGGGCGGGGCGGCGCATCTGCCGGGCATGGCGGCATCCAAGACGACCTTGCCGGTCCTGGGCGTGCCGGTCGCGTCGAAGGCGCTCAAGGGGCTGGACTCCCTGCTCTCCATAGCGCAGATGCCGCGCGGCGTGGCCGTGGGCACGCTGGCCATCGGCGAGGCGGGCGCGGCGAACGCGGGGCATCTGGCGGCGCAGATCCTGGCGCTCTGCGACGCGCGACTGGCGCGGCGCGTGAAGACCTTCCGCGCCCTGCAGACCGCCAAGGTCCTGAAGGGACGGCTCAAGACGTGACGGCGATGCGCCCCGGCCAGACCCTGGGCATCTTGGGCGGCGGCCAACTGGGCAGGCTCATCGCCCAGGCCGCGAAGGGGCTGGGCTGGCGCACCGCCGCCCTGGATTCGGACCGGAGCTGCCCCGCCCTGCAGGTGGTCGACGTCCCCATCGTGGGCGCCGTCGACGACGCGGCGTCCGCCATCGAGCTCGCCCGGGTCAGCGACGTGGTGACGCTCGAGTGGGAGCTGATCCCGGCGCCGGTCCTGGAAGAGGTGTCGAAACGCAAGCCGCTGTATCCGCAACCCGTGGTGCTGGCGGTCATCCAGGACCGGCTGACGCAAAAGGAGTTCCTGAGGAAGAACGGCTTCCCGCAGACCGAATACGGCGCGGCGGCCGGCGCGGAGGATCTGCCCTGCTATCCGGTGATCGTGAAGCGCCGCCGCCACGGCTACGACGGCAAAGGCCAGGCGCGGTTTTCGTCGGCCGAGGACGCGGCGAAGGGCGCGGACATCTTCGCCGCGCCGTGCGTCTGGGAGAAAGTGGTGCCGTTCGCCAAGGAAGTGTCCGTGGTCCTGGCGCGCGCGCGCGACGGCGAGATCGCCGTCTATCCGCTGGCCGAAAATCTGCACCGCAACGGCGTCCTGCACGCCACGCGCGCGCCCGCCCAAGTGGACGCGGCCGCAGCGCGGCGCGCCGAGGAATTGGCGCGCGGCCTGGCGCGGACGCTGGGCCACGTGGGCGTCATGGCCGTCGAGATGTTCCTGCTGGCCGACGGGACCCTGCTGGTCAACGAGATCGCGCCGCGCGTGCACAACAGCGGGCATTACACCTTGGGCGCGTGCGCGACCTCGCAGTTCGAGCAGCACGCGCGCGCCGTCGGCGGACTGCCGCTGGGCCGTGTCGCGCAGGCGGCGCCGGCGCTGATGGTGAACCTGCTCGGCGACCTGTGGGCGGGCGGCGAGCCCGACTGGACGCTCCTTCGCTCCATCCCCGGCGCGACCCTGCACCTGTACGGCAAGGCGTCCGCGCGCGCGGGGCGCAAGATGGGACACTACGTGGTGGTCGGCGACGCGGCCGAGGCCGAGTGGGACCGCGCCGACGAACGGCTGGGCGCGCTGCGGCGTCTTTGACGACCGCTTCCGAAATTGGTCTAATCCTTCAGGCGGGGCTACCGCCGAAACCGCGAGTGACGAAAGACTGGGGCCGCAAAGATCTGCTCGGCCTTGAAACGCTGAGCGCCGCCGAGATCGAGACCATTCTCGATGAGGCGGCGTCTTTCAAGAAAGCCCCCGCCCCGCGGGTCCTGGCCGGGCGCACCGTCGCCTTCCTGTTCTCCGAGGCCTCCACGCGCACGCGCTCGTCCTTCGAGGCCGCCGCGCTCCGCCTGGGCGCCGAGTGCCTGAGCTTCTCCGCCGCGGGCTCGTCGCTGTCGAAAGGCGAGTCCATGCTGGACACGATGCTGAACCTGCAGGCGGTCGGCGTCACCCACTTCGTCGTGCGCCACGAGCGCTCCGGCGTTCTGGAGGACCTGGCGCCGCGCGTGAACGCGGCGGTCGTCAACGCCGGAGACGGCTGGCACGAGCACCCCACGCAGGCGCTGCTGGACCTGCTCACGCTGCGCGAGCGCTGGGGCTCGTTCAAGGGCCGCAAGCTCGTCGTCTTGGGCGACATCCGCCACAGCCGCGTCGCGCGCTCGAATCTGTTCGCGCTCAAGAAGCTGGGCGCCAAGGTCGTGTTCTGCGGACCGACGCCGCTGGTGCCCGACGCGTTCGCCGCGCTGGGCGCGACGATCGAGCACGACGTCGAGAAGGCGCTCAAGGGCGCCGACGCGGTCAACGTCCTGCGCCTCCAGCTAGAGCGCATGGAGCAGGGCTTCGTGCCCTCGCTGGCCGACTACGCGCTCGTCTACCAGCTGACGCCCGCGCGCGCCATGCTGATGAAGCCCGACGCGCTGGTCCTCCACCCCGGGCCGATGAACCGCGGCGTGGAGATCGCCTCCGAGGTCGCCGACGGGCCGCGCTCCGTCGTCCTTGAGCAGGTCTCCAACGGGGTGTTCGTGCGCATGGCCGCCCTGGCGCTGTGCGACCGGGGGAGGGCTCGTGGCTGAACGGACCTTGATCGTCGGCGGCCTGGTCGTGGACCCCGCGCGCGGCGTGGAGTCCGTGCGCGACGTCCTCATCGTCGACGGCGAAATCCGCGAGGTCGCGGCCGGCCTGTCGAAGAAGTCCGGTCTGGCCGACGCCGCGCGCGTGGACGCGAAAGGCCTGTGGGTCATACCGGGCCTCGTCGACATGCACGTGCACCTGCGCGAGCCGGGCCGCGAGAGCGACGAGACCATCGCCACCGGCACCGCGGCCGCCGCCAGGGGCGGCGTCACCACCGTGCTGGCCATGGCCAACACCGAGCCCGTGACCGATTCGCCGTCCCAGCTGGAGTTCCTGCGCTCGAAGGCGCGCGTCGACGCGAAGGTCAACGTCCTGTTCGCCGGCGCCGTCACCGTCGGCCAGAAAGGCGAGCGGCTCACCGAGTTCGCGCGCCTGCGCCGCGCCGGCGCGGCCGCGCTCTCCGACGACGGACGCCCCGTGATGAACGCCGGGCTGTTCCGCCGCGCGCTGGAGTACGCCGACGACCTGGGCCTGCTCGTCATCGATCACTGCGAGGACCTGACCTTGTCCGGCGGCGCCTGCGCGCACGAGGGCCCGCAGGCTCTGCGCAAAGGGCTGAAGGGCGCGCCGTGGGCGGCGGAGACGGTCCAAGTGATGCGCGACATCGCGCTCTCGGAGCTCACCGGCGCGCGCGTGCACCTGGCGCACCTCTCCGCGGTTTCCTCCATCGAGGCGGTCCGCGCCGCCAAGAAGCGCGGCGTGCGCGTCACCGCCGAAGCCGCCCCCCATCATTTCGCCCTGTCGGACGACATGATCCCGGGATACGACGCCGATTGGAAGATGAACCCGCCCCTGCGTCCGGCCGAGGACCGCGCGGCGCTCGTCGCGGCCCTGGCCGACGGCACCATCGACGCCGTCGCGACCGACCACGCGCCGCACGGCTGCGCCGCCAAGTCGCTGGGTTTCGACACCGCGCCGTTCGGCGTCATCGGCCTGGAGACCTCCTTGGCCGCGTCGCTGACCGCGCTCTATCACACGAAGGCGCTCACCAAGCGCGAGCTGGTCCGCCGCATGTCGACGACGCCCGCCGCCCTGCTCGGACTCAAGTCCAAGGGCACGCTCGCGCCCGGCGCGGACGCCGACCTGGCGATCGTCGACCCCGACGCGCCGTGGACGCCCGAGGCCCCGTTCGCGTCCAAAAGCCGCAACTCCCCCTTCGCGGGACGCCGCCTCAAAGGCCGCGTCCTGCACACCTTCGTCGCGGGCCGAGCGGTCGTCCATGCTGTATGACCTCGTGAAGCCCGTCCTCTTCTCCCTCGACGCCGAAACGGCGCACGACGAGGTCTCGGGCCTGATGTCCCTGCTCGCGGCGCTGCCGGGCGCGGCGTTGCTGCTCTCCGCGCTGACCGGCCCCGAGCCGAAAGGCCTCGAAAAAACCGTCTTCGGCGTGCGCTTCCCGAACCCGCTGGGCTTGGCCGCCGGCTTCGACAAGGACGGCCGCTTGATTCCCGTTCTGCCCGCGCTGGGCTTCGGCTTTCTGGAGATCGGCTCCGTCACCCTCGAGCCCCAGCCCGGCAACCCCAAGCCGCGCATGTTCCGCCTGCCCGAGTCCCGCGCGGTGATCAACCGCATGGGCTTCAACAGCGAGGGCGCGCGCGCCGTCGCGCGGCGACTGGCGGACGCGCCTAAGAGCGCCGTGCCTCTCGGCATCAACCTGGGCTTGAACAAAGGCGTCGAGGCCGCGCAGGCGCCGTCGCGGTACGCGCGGACCTTCCGGATCCTCGCCGCGCACGGGGATTATTTCGTCGTCAACGTGTCCTCGCCGAACACCCCCGGCCTGCGCGACCTTCAGAAGGTCGAGGACCTGGCGGCCGTCCTGGGCGCCGTCCAGGACGCGAACGCCGCCCGCAAGCCCGTCCTGCTGAAGCTGGCGCCCGACTTGGCCGACCGGGATTTCGCCGCGGCCGTGGAGACCGCGGAAAAGCTGGCGCAAGGCTTGGTCGTCTCGAACACGACCGTCTCCCGCGACGGCGTGGACGCGAAATGGCGCGACGAAGCGGGCGGCCTGTCCGGCGCGCCGCTCAAAGCGCGCGCGAACGAGCTGACCCGGAAGGCGCGGAGCATGACCAAGCTCCCCATCATCGGCGTCGGCGGCATCGAAAACGGCGACGACGCGAAGGAGCGCCTGGCCTCGGGCGCCGATCTCGTCCAGATCTACACCGGCCTGGTCTACGGCGGCCCCGCCTGCGTGAAGAAGCTTCTGCGGGAGCTGGCGGCATGACGCAGGTCATCGTCGCGCTCGACGTCGACACCCTCAAGCGCCAGGAAGAGCTTCTCAAGGCGCTGAAGGGAGTCGTCGTGTGGTACAAGGTCGGACTCCAGCTGTTCACGGCGCACGGCAAGCGCGCGGTGGACCTGGTCCGCAGAAACGGCGGCAAGGTGTTCCTCGACCTTAAGCTGCACGACATCCCGCAGACGGTCGCGCACGCGGTGCGCGAGGCGCAGAAGCTGGGCGTCGACGCGGTGTCGCTGCACCTGATGGGCGGAGCCGACATGGCGCGCGCCGCCGCGGAGGTTTGCCCGCGGCCGAAGCTGTGGGGCGTGACCGTGCTGACCAGCATGGCTCCCGAGGACGTGAAGCTCTTCCATCCCTCGGCGCGCATCCCGGCCATGGTCAAGACGCTCGCCGAAGCCGGCCGGGTCGCCGGCGTGGACGCGACCATCTGCTCCCCTCAAGAAGTCGCCTATCTGCGCAAGTCCCTGCCTCGCCTGGAGCTGAAGTTCGTCACGCCGGGCATCCGCCCCAAGGGCGCCGCGCTCAACGACCAGTCGCGCGTGATGACGCCGGGGGAAGCGGCCGCCCTGGGCATCGATTTCATCGTCGTCGGACGGCCGATCACCCATGCGCCGGACCCGCGCAAGGCCGCCCTCGGCATTCTGGCCGAGATGCAGTCCGAGGTCCCGAGCGCGCTGATGAAGGAGCGGCCATGAACGTCGAAGAACTGTTCGCGAAGCACGGAGCGCTCCTCAAGGGGCATTTTCTGCTCTCGTCGGGACTGCACAGCGACCGCTACCTGCAGTGCGCCCTCGTCCTGGCCGAGCCGAAAGCCGCCGAGGAACTGGGCCGCGCGCTCGCCGCGAAGCTGGGCGTCCAGCCGGACCTGGTCGTTTCGCCCGCGATGGGCGGCCTGATGATCGGCCACGAGGTCGCGCGCGCGCTGGGCGTGCGGCACTACTTCACCGAGCGCGTGGACGGGACCATGGCGCTGCGCCGCGGCTTCAGGGTCGAACCCGGCGAGCGCGTCGTCGTCGTCGAGGACGTGGTGACCACGGGCAAGTCCACGAAGGAAGTCTTCGCCGTCCTGCGCGCCGCGGGCGCGGAGGTCGTCGCGGCGGCCTCGATCGTCGACCGCGCGGAGGGCAAGGCCGACCTCGGCGTGCCCCACGCCGCCCTTTGGGCCGTGTCGGTGCCCGCCTGGGCCCCGGACGCCTGCCCGCCGTGCAAGGCCGGAGTCCCCGTCGTGAAGCCCGGAAGCCGCAAGGAGCCGAAACATGTCTAAAGCGTCCCTCACGTACAAGAAGTCGGGCGTCGACATCGATCTGGCGGACAAGCTGGTCGACCACATCGCCAGGAAGGCCCCGGCCATCGGGGGCTTCGCGGGGCTGTTTCCGCTGGACCTGGACGGTTCGGGCCCGTTCGAGATGGTCGCCTGCACCGACGGCGTCGGCACGAAGCTGAAGCTGGCCTTCGCGCTCGACAAGCACGACACCATCGGCATCGATCTGGTCGCCATGTCGGTCAACGACTTGGTCTGCTGCGGCGCCAAGCCGCTGATCTTCCTGGACTACTACGCGACCGGCAAGCTCCACCTGAACCGCTCGAAGAAGATCATCGCCGGCATCATGGAAGGCTGCCGCAGGGGACGCTGCGTCCTGCTGGGCGGCGAGACGGCCGAGATGCCCGGCATGTACGCCGAGGGCGAGTACGACCTGGCCGGCTTCGCCGTGGGGATCGTCAAGCGCTCCGAGGTCATCGACGGCTCGAAGATCTATCCCGGGGACCTCATCCTGGGCCTGCCCTCCTCCGGCCTGCACTCCAACGGCTACTCGCTGGCGCGCCAGGTCTTCAAGGGCAAGGACCTCAAGAAATGGGGCAAGACCCTGCTCGCGCCGACGCGCATCTACGTCGACGAGGTGCAGGCGCTCCAGGCCGCCTTCCGCAAGGCGGAGCGCATCATCCTGGGCCTGTCGCACGTCACCGGCGGCGGCCTGGTCGAAAACGTCCCCCGCATCCTGCCGCGCGGCCGCAAGGCCGTGTTCCGCCGGGACGCCTGGAAGCGCCCGACCGTGTTCGGCGAAATCCAGAAGCGCGGCCGCGTGCCCGAGAAAGAGATGTGGCGCACCTTCAACATGGGCATAGGCTTGGTCATCGTCATCCGCCCCGACAGCCTGGACCTGGCCAAGCGGATCCTGCCCGAGGCGCGCCTCATCGGCGAGATCGTCGACGGCAAGCGCGAAGTCGAGATCGTCTGATGGCGAAGATCGCGGTCTTCGCGTCCGGAGAAGGAACGAACCTCCAGGCCCTGCTCGACGCGTGCGCCGACGGGCGCGTGCGCGGCGAGATCGCGCTGGTCGTGTCGAACAAGGCCGACGCGGGCGCCTTGCGCCGCGCCCGGCGCGCGGGCGTCGAGGCCGTGGTCTGCGAGCCCTCCGAGTTCGCCACGCCCGACGAATACGGCGCCTTCCTGGCCCACGAGTGCAAGAAGCGCGGCGTCGGACTGATCTGCCTGGCGGGCTTCATGCTCAAGCTCAAGCCGACCTTGCTCAGGGCCTTTCCGGGGAGCATCCTCAACATCCACCCCGCGCTCCTGCCCTCCTTCGGCGGCCAAGGCATGTACGGCATGAAGGTCCACGAGGCCGTGCTGGAATCGGGCGTGAAGGTCTCCGGCGCGACCGTCCACGTCGTCGACGAGGAGTACGACCGCGGGCCGGTCATCCTGCAGTCGGCCGTGCCCGTGCTGGCCGGCGACACGCCTCAGACCTTGGCCGCGCGCGTGCGCGCCCAAGAGCACTGGATCTACCCGAAGGCCGTCTCCCTGTTCTGCGACGGCCGCATCAGGGTCGACGACCGCCGCGCCAAGCTCGCGCCGTCGCCGCTGGACTCGACCTCGCGCGTGCGCCGCGCGCTCATCTCCGTCTCCGACAAGACCGGCGTCGTCGAGCTGGCGCGCGGGCTCAACGAACTGGGCGTCGAGATCGTCTCCACCTCCGGCACCGCGAAAGCGCTCGCCGAGGCCGGCGTGCCCATCCGCCCGCTCGACACGATGACCGGTTTCCCGGAAATTCTGGACGGGCGCGTGAAGACTTTGCATCCGCACGTGCACGGCGCCATCCTTTTGCGCCGCAAGGACCCCATGCAGGCGCGCGAAGCGGATCTGTTCGGCCTGGAACCGATCGACCTGGTGATCGTCAATCTTTATCCGTTCGCCGAAACGGCGGCCGCGGCGGCGTCGCCGTACGAGCAATCGGTCATCGAGCAGATCGATATCGGCGGCGTCGCGTTGATCCGCGCCGCGGCGAAGAACTTCGAGGACGTCGCCGTGCTGACCTCCCCGTCCGACTACGGCGCGGTCCTGGCCGAGCTGGCCGCCGCGCAAGGCCGCCTGTCCGAAGCGACCCGCAGGAAACTCGCGCTGACCGCCTTCCGCCACACCGCCGGCTACGACGGCATGATCGCCCAGGCTTGGGGCGCGCAAGCCGGGGCCGAGGAGCCCGCCGAGGGGTTTCCGCCCGCCCTCGCGCCCCGCCTGACGAAGGTGCAGGACCTGCGCTACGGCGAGAACCCGCACCAGAAGGCCGCGCTGTACGCCAACGAAAACGGCATGGCCTTCACCCAGCTCCACGGCAAGGAGCTCTCGTACAACAATCTCCTCGACGCCTCCGGCACCTGGGACGCCGTCTGCGACTTCGAGCCCCCGGCCGCCGTCGTGTTCAAGCACGTGACGCCCGCGGGCGCGGCGGTGGGCGAAAGCATCGATCAGGCCTTCGACCGCGCCTGGGCCTGCGACCCGCTGTCGGCGTTCGGCGGCGTGCTGGCCTTCAACCGCCCCGTCAACCGCGCCATCGCCGAGTCGCTGTCGAAGCGCTTCGTCGAGGTGCTGGTGGCGCCCGGCTACGACCCCGAGGCCTTGGAACTCCTGAAAAAGAAGCCGAACGTCCGCCTCCTGGTCCGCACGAAGCCGCCGACGAGGGCGCTCCAGTTCCGCTCCATCGGTGACGAGATCCTGGTCACCGAGCCCGACCGCGCCGTCGCCGGACCGGACTGGCGGGTCGTCACCAAGCGCGCGCCCACCGCCGACGAGGAGAAGGCGATGCGCTTCGCCTGGACCGCGGCCAAGCACGTGAAGTCCAACGCCATCGTGCTGGCCGGTCCCGAGCAGACCGTCGGCATCGGCGCCGGCCAGATGTCGCGCGTCGACTCGGTTCACATGTCGGGGGTGAAGTTCCAGCTGTGGCGGCGCGACAACCCCGCGCCCAAAGCCCTCGTGCTGGCCTCCGACGCGTTCTTTCCCTTCCGAGACGGCATCGACGCCGCGGCGACGCTGGGCATCTCCGCGATCGTCTCTCCCGGCGGGTCAATCAAGGACCCCGAAGTCGTCGCCGCCGCCGACGAGCACGGACTGGCCATGGTCTTCACCGGCATGAGGCACTTCCGGCATTGAACGCCTTCAAAGAGCGAGGAACATGAACGACAAGGCTTGGCTGGCGCTGGAAGACGGGACGGTGTTCGCCGGCCGCGCGTGCGGCGCGGCGGGCGAGACCTCGGGAGAGGCGGTGTTCAACACCGCGATGACCGGCTACCAGGAGGTCCTCACGGACCCTTCGTACTGCGGCCAGCTCGTCGTCATGACCTACCCCCAGATCGGCAACTACGGCATCACCGCCGGAGACAACGAGTCCGACCGTCCGCGCCTGGCGGGCTTCATCGTGCGCGAGCTGTGCAAGACCCCGTCGAACCACGAGTCCGTCGACTCCGTCGGCGGCTTCCTAAAGAAGCACGGCATCGTCGGCATAGAGCAGATCGACACGCGCGCGCTGACGCTGAAGCTTCGCGACAAGGGCGCCCTGCGCGGCGTGATCTCCACGCTGGACGGCGACGCCAAGCGCCTGGCCGCCAAGGCGAAGGCGGTCCCGTCCATGGCCGGACGGAACTTGGCGAAGGTCGTCACGTGCGAAAAGGCCTACGAATGGACCGACGGCGTCCGCGCGACCGCGGACCTGCGCGTCGTCGTGATGGATTTCGGCGTGAAGCGCGGCATCCTGCGCTGCCTGGCCGCGATGGGCGCGCGCGTGACGGTGGTACCCGCGTCCGCGACGGCCGAGGAGATCCTGGCGCTGAAGCCCGACGGCGTGCTCCTCTCCAACGGCCCCGGCGACCCCGAGCCGGTCGTCGACGCCGTCGCGGCGATCAGGACCCTGCTGGCGCAGCGCACGCCGCTGTTCGGCATCTGCCTGGGCCACCAACTGCTGGGCCTGGCGCTGGGCGGGCGGACCTTCAAGCTGAAGTTCGGCCACCACGGCTCCAACCACCCGGTGCGGGACCTGGAGACCGGGAAAATCGAGATCACCTCCCAGAACCACGGCTTCTGCGTGGACCTGGACTCCCTGCCGAAGGAAGTGAAGACCACGCACGTGAACCTCAACGACGGCACCTCCGAGGGCATGGCGCACGCGACCCTGCCGGCGTTTTCCGTGCAGCATCATCCCGAAGCGTCGGCGGGACCGCACGACAGCCGCTACCTGTTCGAACGCTTCCGCCGAAAGATGCTCGAGAGCCGCAAGGCCGATTCCATCCATAACGGAGGGCTGCGTGCCCAAGCGTGAAGACCTGAAGAAGATTCTCGTCATCGGCTCCGGCTCCATCGTCATCGGCCAGGGCTGCGAGTTCGACTACTCCGGCACCCAGGGCCTCAAGGCCCTGCGGGAGGAGGGCTACGAGACCGTCCTGATCAACTCGAACCCCGCCACCATCATGACCGACCCCGAGCTGGCCGACCGCACCTATATCGAGCCCCTGACGGTCGAGTATCTGGAAAAGATCATCGCGGCCGAGCGCCCCCAGGCCGTCCTGCCGACGCTGGGCGGGCAGACCGCGCTGAACCTCACCGTCGCCGCCGCGGAAAAAGGCATCCTCAAGAAGTACGGCGTCGAGGTCCTGGGCGCGCGCCTGGAGACCATCCGCAAGGCGGAGGACAGGGAGCTGTTCAAGCAGGC
>CAIQSZ010000097.1 GCA_903874575.1 uncultured Elusimicrobia bacterium | reverse complement strand
GTCCATCACCACCGACGTGGCCCGGTTCGACAGGCGCGAGGCGGAGCGGATCAGCTCGACGCTGCGGCGCAGGTCGTGAATCGAGGCGTGCGAGCAATTGAGGCGGAAGGCGTCCACGCCGGCGGCGATGAGGTTCAGCATGACGTCGGTCTTGGCGGAGACCGGGCCCAAGGTGGCCAGGATCTTCGTCATCTTGAAGTTGCGGCGCGCGTTCGAGTTTTGTCCGTTGGTGTTCATCGCTTAGAGATTACCTTTTTCAGCGTGTCGCCGTCAGCCGGGGAGACGACTCCTTTTTCGGTGACGATGGCCGTGACGAGTTCGTGCGGCGTGACGTCGAAGGCGAAATGATGCGCCTTGGCGCCTTTCGGAGCGATGGGCACGCCGAAGATCTCGACGACCTCGGCGACGGAGCGCTCCTCGATGGGGATGTCGTCGCCGTGGGCGGTGCGCATGTCCACGGTGGTGCTGGGCGCGACCACGTAGAACGGGACGCCGTGGTGCTTGGCCAGGATGGCCAGGCCGTAGGTCCCGATCTTGTTGCAGACGTCGGCGTTGGCGGCGATGCGGTCGGAGCCGACGATGACGGCGGCGATCTTTCGCGTCTTCATCAGGTGCGCGGCCATGTTGTCGGTGATGAGCGTGGCCGGGATGCCGGCCTGCATCAACTCCCACAGGGTGAGGCGGGAGCCTTGGAGATACGGGCGCGTCTCGCAGGCATAGACGCGGTCGATCTTGCCGGCGAGCCAGGCCGCGCGGATCATGCCGAGCGCGGTGCCGATGCCGGCGGTCGCCAGCGCGCCCGCGTTGCAATAGGTGATGACCCTGGATCCTTTCTTGAGCAGCGCGGCGCCCAGCCCGGCCATGGCCGCGTTGAAGCCGAGGTCGTCCGCGTGGTACGCCACGGCGGCCTCGGCCATGCGCTCGGCCAAGTTTTCCTCGGGGCCGTCCGCCGCGACGGCCAGCATGTGGTCGAGGGCGTGCGCCAGGTTCACGGCGGTCGGGCGGGCGCGGCGCAGGACGGGGGCGGCGGACAGGACGTCCTTGAGGCGGCCCTTGCGCGCGGCCAGGGCCATGCCGAAGGCGGCGGCGCAGCCGATGAGCGGGGCGCCGCGCAGGATCATGTCGGCGGTGGCCGCGGCCACGTCCCGGGCGGTGCGGCAGGAGACGTACTTCACGCCGCGCGGCAGGCGGCGCTGGTCGAGAACGTCCAGTCGGTCGCCTCGCCAGATGATGTGGCGGATGGGATCCTCGCGCAGGGGCCTGCGCCTCGTCGATTTGGCCATGATTTACGGGATGGACTCCATCACGCGCTTGAGCTGCTCCTCCGTCTTGCCGACGATCTCGACGGTTTTCTCCCGGCCGTTGGCGCCGCGCAGGATGCTGACGCGCTTTCCGGGAACCTCGAAGAATTCGGCGAGGTAGTTTTTCAGGGCGGCGTTGGCTTTTTCGTCCACGGCGGGCGCGGCGACTTTGACGCGGAGAACGCTGCCGATGCGGCTGACGACTTCGTTCTCGTCCGCGTTGGTGATGACTCGCACTTTCACGATCATGCTGGGGCCTCCAGTGATGCCGTACTCTGTCGCGAGAATATGCTCGTTCCGACCCTGACGAGGTCGGCTCCTTCCTCTACGGCGACTTCAAAATCCTTGCTCATGCCCATCGAAAGCTTGCCTTCCGGCAGGTGCCGGTCGCGCAGCTCGCGCAGGGCCTTGAAGCTGGGCCGGGCCGCCTCCGGCGGCTCGACGTCGGGCGCGATGCCCATCAGCCCCTCGACTTTCAGGCGCGGGTACTTCTTCAGCGCCTCGATCAGCGCGCCCAGTTCCTCCGGCCAGACTCCCGACTGGGTCTGGCGGTCGGTGAGCTTCACCTGCACCATCACGGGAAAAGGGCGCGTCCGGCCCGCGAGGGCCGCGTCGAGCGCCGCGGCGACCTTCTCGCTGTCGACCGAGTCGACCGCGTCGAAGACCGCGACGGCTTTTTTCGCTTTGTTCGTCTGCAGATGTCCGATGAGCCGCCAGCGGACGTTCCCGGCCAATTCCCCGAGGGCTTCTTTTTTCTTCTCGGCGTCCTGGACGCGGCTCTCCGCCGCTTCGGCCACGAGCCCCGACTTGAGGAGCTCCACGACCGCCGAGAGCGGCGCGTACTTCGTGACCGCCACCAACGTGACCGCGTCGGGGCTGCGGCCTTTGCGCAGGGCCGCGGCGCGGATGCGGTAGCGGATTTGATTCAGATTGTCAATGAGCACCGGGTCCGCTCATTATAGCACAAATGTCCTCTCAGGGACGGAGCGACGGGCGCCGGGACCGCTCGACGGCCCGGATGCGACGGGCTTCGGCGGCCGCGTAGTCGCCGTCGAAGGCGATCTTGACCATCGCGTCGGCGAACAGGTCCCGCTCGGCGGGCCTGTCTTGGGCGGACGCATAGTCCCTCGGCAGGACCAGGTAGAGCTGGATCATGCTCCGGGCCTCGCCGGCGCGGCGGCGCAGCGCGGCGGCCGTTCCCGGGAGCTGTCCCCGCGCCTGCTCCAGCTGGGCGGCGACGATTTCCGCGGTCTCGCCCAGATCCCGGCCTCGGCCGAGGTAGCGCTCGCAGGCTTCGTCGGCGTTCTCGTAGCCTTCGAAGGCGGCGCGGACCTGCCCCCCGAACGGCGAGCCGGCGGCGAGCGACGCGTGGAGCGCGCCGCGGGATTGCCCCAGCGCCATCTTAAGCGCGAAGTCCGGGTCCGCCGCGGGCGGCGCGCCGGCCAAGCCGGGGGCGGTCAGAAGAGCCAGGAGCAGGGCGGACACCTTCCCATTATACGCGAAGACCCCCCGGCTCTTTCGAGCCGAGGGGTCGTTCTTGCGTCGTTCCCGGGAGAGGGCCGTCTTTGGAAGCCGACCCTCTCTTGGGGAATTAATACATGTCGCCGCCGTGCTGGTGGCCGCCGCCCGCCATGGCCGGTTCCTTCTTCTCCGGAATGTCGGAGACCAGGACTTCGGTGGTGAGGATGGTGCCCACGATGGACACGGCGTTCTCCAGCGCGGTCCGCGTGACCTTCAGCGGATCGACGACGCCGGCCTTGAAGAGGTCGACGTACTCGCCGGTCTGGGCGTCCAGGCCGATGCCCGTGCCGGAGTTGAGGATCTTCTGGACGACGACCGAGGCTTCGAAGCCCGAGTTGTCCGCGAGCTGACGGATCGGAGCCTGGAGCGCGCGGCGCACGATCTGGCCGCCCGTGGTCTCGTCCTCGTCGGCGCCCTTGAACTTGTCGAGGGACTCGCCCGCGCGCAGCAGCGCGACGCCGCCGCCCGCGATCATGCCCTCTTCGACGCCGGCGCGAGTCGCGTTGGACGCGTCCTCGACCTTCGCCTTCTTGGCCTTCATCTCCGTCTCGGTCGCCGCGCCGACGTTGATGACCGCGACGCCGCCGGAGAGCTTGGCCAAGCGCTCCTGGAGCTTCTCGCGATCGTAGTCGGACGTGGTGTCCTCGATCTGGCGGCGGATGGCTTCCGCGCGCTTCTTGATCTCGACCTTGTCTCCCGCGCCGTTGACGATGGTCGTGTTGTCCTTATCGATGACCACGCGCTTGGCCTTGCCCAGCATGTCCAGCCCGACCTTGTCGAGCTTGTGGCCCAGCTCCTCGGAGATGACCGAGCCGCCCGTGAGGACGGCGATGTCCTGCAGCATCTCCTTGCGGCGGTCGCCGAAGCCCGGCGCCTTGACCGCGGCGCACTTCAGCGTGCCGCGCAGCTTGTTGACGACGAGCGTGGCCAGGGCCTCGCCCTCCACGTCCTCCGCCAGCAGCACGAACGGCTTGCCGGTCTGCACGATCTTCTCGAGCAGGGGCAGGATGTCGTTCATCGCGGAGATCTTCTTCTCCGTGACGACCAGGTAGGCGTCCTCCAGGACGGCTTCCATGCGCTCGCTGTCGGAGATGAAGTAGGGCGAGATGTAGCCGCGGTCGAACTGCATGCCTTCCACGACCTCCAGGGTCGTCTCGGCGGACTTGCCTTCCTCGACGGTGATG
>CAIQSZ010000096.1 GCA_903874575.1 uncultured Elusimicrobia bacterium | reverse complement strand
GATCGAGGTTCTGGGCCGCACGCGCGTCGTCTACGATGCGTTCGGCGGCGGCCAGGAAGGCAACTCGACGCTGAACCAGCTGCTCGTCGAGATGGACGGCCTGACCGACAACGACGCGCCCGTCGTGGTCATCGGCGCCATGAACATGCAGGAGAGCGTCCTGGACCCGGCGCTGACGCGCCCCGGCCGCTTCGACCGCAAGATCAAGATCTCCCTGCCGAACCTGACGGAGCGTCAGCAGATCTTCGAGTACTACGCGAAGAAGATCAAGATGGACCCGGCCGTCGACATGGCGCGCCTGGCCCGCAAGGCGATCATGAAGTCCCCGGCCGAGATCGAGAACATCTTGAAGGAAGGCGCCCTGATCGCCGCGCGCGACCATCGCGACACCGTCACCTACAAGGACGTCTCCGCCGCCATCGAGCGCATCGAGCTGGGCGTGGCGCACCGCGTGTCGATGACGCCCAAGGAGCGCCAGATGACGGCCTATCACGAGGCCGGCCACCTGCTCATCACCTATCTCTGCCACCCGCTCAACGACGTGTTCAAGGCGTCGATCATCGAGCGCGGCGACATCCTGGGCGTGGTCCACTACACGCCCCGCGAGGAAATCCACTCGTACGATTTCGAGTCCATTTTCGCGTCGATCAAGTCCGCCCTGGCCGGCTACGCGGCCGAGCGCCTGAAGTTCAAGACCAGCACCCAGGGCGTGAGCTCCGACTTCGCCGCCGCGATGGCCAGCGCCCACACCATGGTCTGGCGCATCGGCATGGGCGAGAGCGGCCTGGTGGGCGACTTCACCCAGATCCCCGAGCGCCAGCTCTCCGACGACACGAAGAAGAAGCTCAACGACGACACCCAGAAACTGCTCAACCGCGCGATGCGCGAGGTCGAGCACACGCTGAAGACCGAGGAGATCATCCTAGACCGCTTCGCCGCGGAACTGCTCCGCCGCGACGAGCTGGACTTCGACGAGATCGTCGCGATCTTCGCCGAGTACGGCAAGCCCCCGCGCTCCCTGGCCGTCGGGCCCTTGGCCCAGTCCCTGACCTTGGCGGATCCCCTGCCCATCATTCCGCCTGGCGCCGCGCGCCACGACGCGCCTCCCCCGGCCCCCGGTCCGACCGCCTAACTCAGAGCCCGCCCGTCTTCACGGCGCCGTCTTCGCCGGAGCGCCCGCCTTGGCGGCGTCCTCCGCGAGATAGCCCTTATACTTCCCCGAGAGCCAGAACTTTAGCTCTCGTTCGGCGGTTTTCTTGACGGAAAAATCGGAAATATCGAGTCTTTGTTGCTCGGCGGATCCCCGAATAGGCTTGTCCGTATCATCAAGTTTCCCTGTCATGATATAGGCGCCCAAAATGCGACCTGAGAGATCGTACTGATAGTGACTGATAGTTACGATTTTCCCTGCCTTCTTCTTTTCCATGAGGAGGATGCATTGCGGTGAACCCTTGGCGCTGTAGGCCACCGCGCATATCTTTCTTTCCCACTGGGGGTGGCTCGGCCGCAACTCGATGTACTTTGTGGGCGTGTTTTCACCTGTGCCGAACGCAAGTCCGATGGCTTTGTCGAGTACCTCGGCTTTTCCTTTGCTGTCGATGAGAGCGACAAATGCATCGATTCGCCTGGTCGTAGCGCCAGCAGCCTTCCGTGAAGGTATCGTTTCGGTAAAAATCGTCCTCTCAGCATTGACAAAGGCGGGGGTCGCCCACATAATTGGGACGATTAAGGCGCCGAGGATGAAGGGTCTTTCCATGAAGAATTCCAAGTATAGAAAGTTGATCCTCAATTTCAATAGTCTTGCTCTGGTTACGGTCGCTGCATTCGCCTGTTCTATGGCCCATGCCAGCTTCAGTCTTGATGACGAATTTACTGCGGTAACGGCGATCAATAGTGCCGGGAGTACCGTTAAGAGCGACATGGTGAAGCTTGCTCAGCCTAATCTTCCTGCAGTAGTCCGGGATGCTCTTGCCGCGGACGTGAAGGCTCATGACGCGAAGACGGACGTGCTGGCGCAGAAGTTCCCGGACAGCCCCAAGGTGCAGACGGCGGCGGCGCAGGAGGCTTTGCAGTCGCGGGATTGGACGCGCAGCCGCAGTTACGGCGACCGGGCGGTGGATCTGGCGCAGGCGGGCCAGGATACGCAGTCCCTGCTGGCGGCGCTGAAGACGAGGGGGACGGCGGCGTGGTTCGCGGGAGACTACCCGCAGGCGGCGCAGGACGCCCAGCGCGCGCTGAAGATCGATCCGGAGGACAAGGCGGCGATGGCGTTGTGGCAGTTTTCCAGAGAGAGGTTCAAGGCGAGCGCTCCAGGGGTGGATCCGCCGTCGGACGCGGCGCGCGAACGCCAGCTCGACCAATTCCTGAGCGAGATTTCGGTCTTGGATGATCCCGGCGTGAAGGCGGCGGGCCTGCAGGCGGCAAACCGCGTGGAGGCGGCGAAACTGCTGGCGGAATCGCGGCGGCTGTACGCGTTGGGCGACCTGCCCGCGTCGTTGCGTCAATCGCAGGCCTCCATGCAGGCCGATCCGTCTTTGCCCGACGCTCATATGGAAAGCGCGATCGTGTTCGCCGCGCTGAAGGATATCGCGCGGGCGCTGGCGGAGGTCACCAAGGCGATCGCGCTTTGGACGCGGAGCGGGGACGCGCGCGCGCTGGCGCCGGCGCACGCCCTGCGCGCGAACCTGCGGGGCCGATCCGGCGACAAACAGGGGGCCTTCGAGGACGCCGACAAGGCGGTGGGCTTCGATCCGCTTTTCGCGTCGGCGTACCGCATTCGCGGCGAGAATCGCGAGGCGCTGGGCCAGAAGGGCGAAAATATCTTGGCGGATTTCAAGAAGGCGGCGGAGTTGGATCCCCAGCAGGCGGCGTACTACGAAGAGGCGGTCGCCCGCCTGGCCGGACGGCCCGCGGTGGCCTTGCCGGCTCCGGCGGCGCTCCGCTTCCCCGGGCTTGCGCCGGCCGCGGCGGCCGCGCTGCTCTTGTTGACGGGCTTCTTGATCCGCCTTTCGCGCAAAGAGCGCGGGATAAAATCGGGGGCGGACGGGGGACGGCGCGCATTGAACGCGCAGTACGACCTCATCGAGCCGATCGGCGAGGGAGGCATGGGCACGGTCTACAAAGGCTGGGATAAGGCGCTCAAGCGTCCGGTCGCGGTCAAGCGCCTGCGCCGCGAACTCCAGGGCAACCCCCGCGAGCGGGATCGTTTCATCCGCGAGGCCGAGTTGGTCGCCTCCCTGCGCCATCCGCACATCGTGGAAATCTACACCATCATTCGCGACGAAGAGGACACGTATCTCGTCTTCGAATACATCGTCGGCACGACGGTGCACCAGCTCCTCAACGACAGCCCCGGACGCCATCTTTCGCCCGAAGGCGCTCTCGACGTTCTGCGGCAGATCGCCGAGGCCGTGGACCATGCGCACTCCCGCCATGTCATCCACCGCGACCTGAAGCCGGCCAACATCATGATCTCCGACGGCCGCTGGATCAAAGTCATGGACTTCGGCATCGCGCGCCAGGTCATGGACTCTTTGCTCATGACGACGAACAATATCGTGGGCACGCCCACCTACATGGCGCCCGAGCAGTCCATGGGCGCCGTGGTGAAGGAATCCGACGTGTAT
>CAIQSZ010000095.1 GCA_903874575.1 uncultured Elusimicrobia bacterium | reverse complement strand
GGTGGGCTACCGCAAGGATTTCGGCGGCGTCCTCTCGCCGAAGGCCGCGTGGAACATCCTGGTCTACGGCGTGCCGACCATCCCCTTGCGCATCAAGCGCCAGCAGTACAGCGCCCATCAGGTCGCGCAATTCCTGGCCAAGCACCCGCTGGTCGTCGAGGTCCGCTATCCGGGCCTGGACAACTTCCCCCGGCGCGAGCTCGCTTTGCGTCAGATGCGCGATTTCGACGGAGGCTTCGCGCCCGGCAACATGATCTACTTCCGCCTCGACGAGCGTAAGATCAAGGGCGCGGACTTCGTCGACCACGTCGCCAAGCACGCCTATTGCGTGACCTTGGCGGTCAGCCTGGGCCATACGAAGACCCTCATCGAGATGCCGTCGGCCATGACGCACTCGGCGTACGCGGGCGCGGGCCCCATGCGCGAGCGCGGCGGCATCCGCCTGTCGATCGGCCTGGAGAGCCCCGTCGACATCGTCAAGGACTTGGAGGCGTCGCTGAAGGCCGTCGCCCGCAAGCCCTGACGGGCGTCAGCGGTCGGCGACGCCTGGGTTTTTCATGCGACGGCCCCCGCTTTTCTCAGCAGGTCCAGGCACGCGGCGTTGGCCTCGCGCACCACGGACGGCTCGTCGGCGTTGACCAGGCGCCCGTTCTCGACGACGACGTTTCCGTCCACGACGGTCCATTTCGCGCGGTGCGACGCGCCGCAAAACAGCAGGGAGGCCACGGGGTCGCCGGCGGAGCCCGCGTAGTCGATGCGGTCCACGTCGAAGATCGCCAGGTCGGCGGCCCCGCCCGGCTCGATTCGGCCGATGTCGTCGCGGCCCAACGCGGCCGCGCCGCCGCGCGTGGCCATGCGCAGGGACGCGCGCGCGGACATGGACGCCGCGCCGGACTTCACGCGGTGCACGAGCATCGCCTGGCGCGCCTCGCCCAGCATGTCGGACGTGTCGTTCGACGCCGATCCGTCGACTCCGAGTCCGACCGGGATTCCGGCGTCCAGATATTTTCGGATCGGAGGCACGCCCGAGCCCAGCCGGAGGTTGGAGGACGGACAGTGGGCCACTCCGACCTTGGCCTTGGCGAGCCGCTCGATTTCGCCGTCGTCGACGTGGACCATGTGCGCCAGCCAGGTGTTTTCGTTCAGCCAGCCCAGCGATTCGATGAAATCGACCGGCCTCAGACCGTATTTCCCCAGGCAGTACGCTTCTTCGTCCAGCGTTTCGCATAGGTGGGTGTGCATCCGCACGCCCCACTTCTTGGCTTGAACCGCCGTTTCCTTCATCAGCTCGGGCGAGACGGAGAACGGCGCGCAGGGCGCCAATCCGACGCGGCACATCGAGTACGGCGACGGATCGTGGAACGCCTTGACCAGGCGCTCGCCGTCGCGCAGTATCTCCTCTTCGGCCTGCGTGCAGTCGTCGGGCGGCAGGCCGCCCTTGGAGGCGCCCACCGACATGGAGCCGCGCGTCGGGTGGAAGCGGATGCCCAGCGCGCGCGCGGCGGCGATCTGCGCGTCGACCAGGCCGGTCAGGCCCCGGGGGTAAAGGTAGGTGTGGTCCGCCGAGGTGGTGCAGCCGGTGAGCAGGAGCTCTCCCAGCCCCACGCGCGCGCCCGCGGCCGCGTACTCCGGCGTCAGGTGGCGCCATACGGAGTAGTGGTAGACCAGCCAATCGAAGAGCTTGGCGTTCTGCGCGGCGGGCGTGGCGCGGGTCAGCGTCTGGCATAGGTGGTGGTGCGTGTTGACCATGCCCGGGATGACCACGCAGCCGCGCGCGTCCAGCACGCGCGCTCCGGGCTCGTCCAGGCCCTGGCCGACGGCCGCGACGACGCGGCCGCGGATCAGGACGTCCGCGTCCTTGAGCTCGGTTCCCGCGTCGTCCATGGTCGCGACGCGCAAGGCGTTCTTGACGAGGAGGGGAGGCCTCATGACCGTCCGAGTGTAGCAGACTTTCGCGGGGGGCTTGGCGCGCCGGCTACTTCGTGCCGGCTTTGACGGCCATGAAGTCGAAGTAGGCCGTCAGGTCGTCGAGGTCCTTGGGCTCCAGCCGGTCGAAGTCCGGCATCTGCGTGCGCCGGAACGACGAGGCGTGCCGGATGTATTCCTTCAGTCTCGCCTTCTCGTGATAGCTGGTGATTCCGCGCGGCGCGTTGAGGTCGGGGCCCACGGAGCCGCCGTGGCCGCTCATCGCGTGGCAGCAGACGCAGTTCGCGCGGAAGACCGCCCAGCCCGCCGGCGCGCGCGACTTCGGCGGGCAGTTGCGCGGCACCGCGCGGGCGTACACGTCCTCGACCAAGCCCCGCGTCACCGCCTCGATCCGCCGCGGCCACGGATAGCCGTCGGCCGGCGTCTGGTCCGCGCCCGTCCAGACCAAGTAGAACGGGCCCGGCTTGGCCTCCTCCCGGGGCGGGTCCTCCCAGTCGGCGGAGTCGATATCCTCGAAGGCGAGCATGCCGCCCTCCCGCGCCAGCAGGGGCAGGCGCGCGTGGGAGCGGTAGCCGTCCCGCGCCTCGAAGAACACCTCGCCCACGCCGTCCTCGATCCACGCCGCGCCGAAGGCCGCGGTGAGCAGACCGCTGATGGGCACCGCCCGGTAGCGCTTGAGCTTGCCGTAGAGCGGGTCCATGACCTCGACCACCCGTGCGTCCTTGCGGCCGCGCAGGCTCCAGGCCGTCACCCGCAGGAGCTCGCGGCCTCCCGACGAGAAGGCCACCGCCGGGTCCGCCGCGCGCGCCGACCCGGCGCCCAGCGCGAGCATCAAGGCGAGGGCGTGCATGCGCTCATTGTCCGAAATCCCGCGCCGCCGCGCAAACCGGTTACTGCTTCGTCCCCCTAGGGCTTTCGACGCAGTTCGATGGTCGAATGCGTGATTCCGTATTTCTCACGCAAGAGCTTTTCAACATTCGCTCGAACGATATCGTGGTCAGCGTTTGATTTTATAAGGAGCGTGCCGGTAAAATCGATTCCCACGAAGGTTATTCCGCGCACATGGATATCATGGAGGCTCGCCACTCCGTGTACCTTGAGCAGGTCGGCCCTAAAGCCGATCATATCGAAGTCGTTCGGAACCGCGTCGGCCAGTAATTTCCACGCGGGGCGTCCGATTTCGGAGTAAGCGACGTGCAGGATCATGACGCTCACGAGTAGTGTGGCCAGCGGCATCAGGATGGTCCAGCCCCAAAGGAGATTCAAAGCGACGGCAAGCATGATGAAAAACGTGCCGACGGCGTCTGCCAGCGCATGCATGAAGACGCCGCGGACGCCGCCATGTCCGCTTTTCCGCAGAAGAATGATCGCCGAGATTGAGTTCGAAACGATGCTAAAGGCCGCAAAGCCGATCACTCCCCAACCGTGCGCCGCAACTGGGTGAACGAAGCCCTCATGCACCGCAGGAAGCATTGCGAGGCCAATAACCCCGATGACGACCGCTCCGACCAGAGATAGCGCTGCTGCGTCCTTGAGTGAGCCGAAAGTCTTGTCCGAGGTGGGGGGGCGTCGAGCGCGCCACATCCCATACAAGAGCGAGGCGTCCGCCACGCGGTCGCCTGCGAGATGGAGAGCGTCGGCGCATAGGGCCGGAGTTCCGGTTAACAGCCCACCCGTGAATTCGACGCCTGCGAATAATAAGCCGACGCCGATGGAGGCCAGAAGTGCGCCGGCGTGCTCTTGGACGGCGAGGCTCGCCAGATCATCTACACCAGGAATTTCGCGACTGGCCGCAAGATGGCGTTCGTTCGCCCTTAAGATCGCAACGTTGATCGCGGCAAGTCTATTCGGTCGCGATTCGGTCACCTGTAGCCAAAGCAGCGGGCGCATCGCCCCCGGGTATAATGCGTCGCCCAGCGCGTGAATGGACGCTAGGCTTACCCGATTTGAGATAGCCTTGGCGCTTGCGATTGCAAGCGCGTCCCGAGCTTGGGGTATGTCCGTGTAGCGTAAAATATGGCCTAGGGCGATGGCCGCGAGTTCGCGTCTGGCGGGAATGAGACCGTGCTCAAGAGTTCGTATTAGACTCGGGGCGGCTTTTTCCGCGAGACCTTCGAGCGCCGCTATCGCCGAGGATTGAACGCTCGATGATTTATCTGACTCGGCGGCGGCACCGAGTGCTGAAATCGCCGCAACGTGGGGGAGCGAGGCGAGTTGAGCCACGGCCGCTTTCCGAAGTCTTAGATTATTATGAGGGTTCAGTTGCTCGGCGAAACGACGCGCAAGGACGCCGTCTTCATAAGGCTTTCTTATGCGGTAAACTCCGTCGAACAGCCACGACAGAGACGACGGCGATGTCGTTTGCAACGCACGGACGTCTTCTTGCGGAAGTCCCGCACGCTCAGGAGGCGCGTCGTTGCTCTCACGTTTAGAAGTCGCGGCCGTCGGACTTGCAGTTCTAATTTTTCCTTTTCTGTCCGCATCCCTCTTTCCTTCACGCCGAGGAGTTGCAGCTGGCTGTCCCAAACGAGGAGCTCTTTCCAAACGGCCAGTGCCCACGGGATCGGGGGCTGATCGGGATGAGGGAAGAGTTGCGCCTACGGCTACTGGGGGCAGGACACTAGTTGGCATGTTTGGAGGAGCTATTGCCGCAGCGGCCAAGTCGGTCGCTCCCCCTACAGGCAAAATTCGTCCTACTGGTACGGGCATCTCAGGAACAGCTCTTATATCACCTGGATGCGGGCCGGCCACGGCCGGAATATCGGCGCAGATCAGCGCCAGGCAGACGAGGAGGGCGACGGGTCTCTTCCACGGCATCACGACAATATTGTGGCAGGCCGGCGGCGCCCGTCGCATGGGCCATCAGGCCGCAGACATGGACCAAAGGTCCCGACTTGGCGTTATCGAGACGACGGAGTCAGCGGGAGAGGAGCGCGCGCCAGGCGGCGTCGAGAGCGGAGCGGCGCTTGAGGCCCCAGGCGTCCTCGCGGCGGGCGTCGGCGGCGGCGCCTTTCCAGTCGGGGCGGCC
>CAIQSZ010000094.1 GCA_903874575.1 uncultured Elusimicrobia bacterium | reverse complement strand
TATCCTCTGCCGATCGTCCGGCTCATGGCGCGCTACCGCCTGAGCTTCGGGCTGGCCACGCGCATGCTCGGCGTCGAGCAGTTGCGCCACGACCCGGCCCCCGGCGCCGCCGTCCCGCCCGCCGGCGCGGGCGCGGTGCGAAGCCTGGTCGCCGTCAAGGAGGCCGTCCTGAACGCTCTGTGCCTGGTCGGCTACGCGCCGTTCCGCGCCGCCTGCTTCGTATTCGGCTGGCAGGGCGCGATCCTGTTCGCCTCCGCCCGCAAGCCGAAACTCTGACTCCTACCGGCACGCCCCCGAGGGCTCGCAGGCGGCCGACGCATGACGATGCCAGAGTTCGAGCATCAGCAGCGCCCAGAGACGATAGCCGTGGTCGCGACGGCCGCTCTGGTGTTCGTCCCATAGTCCGGACAGGCCCTTCTCCGTGAAGTAGCCGCGTCCGAGGGCTTCTTTCGAAAGGACGTGGCCGGCCCAATAGTCCTTGAGCGGGCCGCGAAACCAAGCGCCCAGGGGGATGCCGAAACCCATCTTGCCGCGCGCGAGGATCTCCGGCGGCAGAAGGTCCTTGAAGGCTTCCTTGAAAATCCACTTATGCGCGCGCAGGCCCTTGAGCTTCCACGCCCCGGGCATGCGATAGGCCAGCTCGACGAACTCATGGTCGAGCAGGGGCGAGCGGCCCTCCAAGGAACATGCCATGGTCGCGATGTCGACCTTCGCCATCAGGCACTCGGGAAGATAGGTCTTAAAATCGACGTACAGCATGCGGTTGACGAAGTCCTCGCCCTCGCACGCCTTGAAAGCGTCGCCCATGTAGCCCTTGGCCAAGCCCAGCGACGAACCGAGGGCCTTCACGAACTCCGGCGCGTACAGTCCGGGCTTGTCGTCTTCGGCGAAGTAGCAGATCATCTTGAGGTGGCGCCCGGGCAAATCGTTGAGCAGCGCCGAACGCAGAAAGCGCTTCGCCCGCCACACCGTGCCGAACGGCGCGTTGTAGTCCGGGAGCATTTCCGTGCCCGCCTTCAGCGCGGCCAGCACCGGGCCGGGGAGCGCGTCGGCCGCGCGCGCGGCCTTCATAGCGAAGTAACGCAGGTAGCCGCCGAAGTTTTCATCGCCGCCGTCGCCGTTGAGCGCGACGGTGACGAACTTGCGCGTCTCGCGGCTGACGTAGTAGGTCGGCAGGGCGGAAGCGTCGGCGTACGGCTCGCCGTAGTGCCAAGCGAGCTTGGGCAGGACGTCGGCCATCTCCGGCTTGACGATGAACTCGGTGTGGTCGGTCTTATACTTGTCCGCGAGCATCTTCGCGTAGCGCGTCTCGGAAAAGCGCTCCTCATCGAAACCGATCGAAAAGGTCTTCACGGGCTTGGCCGAAAGCCCGCTCATCAGCGCGACGATGACGGACGAGTCCACGCCGCCGGACAGGAACGCGCCCAGCGGCACGTCGGAGATCATGCGCAGCTTCACCGACTCGGTCAGCTTGTCGCGCAGGAGCTTCTTGGCTTCCTCCACGTCGTCGGTGACGTGCGGTTTGCCGACGGGCAGGTCCCAGTAGCGCTCGACGGTCGTCCGGCCGTCCTGCCAGACAAGGGTGTGGCCGGGGGGCAGTTTCCGGGCGGACTTGTAGGCGGTGATGGGCGAAGGGATATATTGGAGCGACAGGTACATGTCGATGGCCGTCGGGTCCGTGTCGCGCGGCAAGGACGGGTCCAGCGCGAACAGGCAGCGCAGCTCCGAAGCGAACAGCAAGGAGCCGTCGGGACGCGCGGCGTAGACGAGCGGCTTCTTGCCGAGGCGGTCGCGGGCGATGAATAAGCGCCGTTTTTTCTTATCCCAAATCGCGAAGGCGAACATGCCGCGCAGCTTCGACACGCAGGCCTGGCCCATCTCGCGATACAGAGCCAGAATGACCTCGGTATCGGACTGGGTCTTGAGCCGGAGCCCTCGCTCCAAAAGTTCCGCGCGCAAAAGCCGGTAGTTGTATATCTCGCCGTTGAAGACGATCCACAGGTTCTCGTCGTCGTAGGACAACGGCTGGTGGCCGGTGTTCAGGTCGATGATGGCCAAACGGCGCATCGCCAGCCCGACGGGGCCGTCCGTGAAAAAGCCCTCGTCGTCGGGACCGCGGTGTGCGATGAGGTCGTTGGCGCGTTTGAGCGTCTCGCGCGCCGCGTTTCGCTCGTCTCCGTAGACCACGCCGCAGATGCCGCACATATCAGCGAGCCGCCCAAGGACGCCAGCGTTTCAGAAAATCACGGTCCAGGTCCGGCAGGCAAAGCCAGAGAACGACGAGATACGCCGCGCCGCCCGTCGCCGACAGGACGATCATCCCCGACCATGAGCCGGCCAGATGGTGGACCGGGAGGACGACGGCCATCAGCGCCGAGCCCGCGAGCAGGGCCGGCCCCAGGGCCTCGACGGCATAGCGCGTCCACGGCAGGCGCAGAAGGCGATTGACCGCGCTCAACGCGAACAGCGACGGCAGGAGCTGCGCCGCGAAAGTCCCCGACGCCGCGCCGACGATTCCGAAACGCGGAATGAGAAAAGGCCACAGCGCCAGGCTGATCAACGCCTGCGCCCAGGCCGCGGCCGACAGCCACCAGACGCGACCGTGCGAGGCGACGACCGGGTTCAAGGTGTAGGACAGCACGCCGACGGCGTGGGCGGCGACCAGCAGGCGCGCGGGCCACACGCCCTCGCTGCCGAAGCGCCCCCCCAGCCACAGCGACAGAAACTGCGGCATCAAGGCGAAGAGCAGGACGTACGCGGGCGTCAGCAGCCCCGCGAGCAGCCGCGTCGAGCGGCAGTACATGCGCCGCACGTCGTCGAGAGCGCCCTCGCCGCGAGCGCCGCTGATCACCGGCAGGAGGACGCTCGACACCGAGGCCGGAATCACCTGCAGGCGTTGGAGCAGGCCGACCGGGACCGAGTACAAGGTCAGGGACGACAGCGCCAGGGACCTCGCCACGAAGACCTTGTCGAACTGGTTGGCGACGATCCAGGCGATCGGCCCCAGCCATAGGCCCATGCCGTAGCTGAAGAAGCGGCGAAACGGGAGGCCGGCTCCGTGGCGGCGACGCGGCTCCGCGTTCAACGCCGCGCGCAGGGCGAACAACGAGAAAGTAAAGGCCAGCGCCGCGACGCCGACATACCAGAAGCCCGCCGCGCGCAGGCCCTTGCCCCCGCGCAGGAGCACGACCGTGCCCAACGGCGTCAGCACGCCCTGCGCCACCGAGGAGACCCCGTACCAGTCGAAGCGTTGGAGGCCTTGGAGACCGGCCTGAGTCCACAGCACGCCCGCGCCGAAGACGGAGCCGACGGCGGCCGCGCGCAGGACCGCCACGCCGGGCACGAACAACGGCGCGGGCACGCGGAAAAAGGCGGTCACCGCCCACGGCGCCCCCGCCCACAACAGCAGGCCGCCCAACGCCGCGCCGCCCAGGTGCAGGAGCGCGCCGTAGCGCAAGGCCGAGGCCGCGCCGCCGCCGTCGTGGTCGGCATGCCGCTCCGCGACGAAGTTGACCGTCGCGGACCCGGCGCCGAAAGTGAACAATTGAACGTAGTTCGAAGCCGAGAACATCAAGATATAGAGGCCGTAGGCCTCGTCGCCGAAGCCGTGGACGATGCGGGGAATGAGAAATAGATTGGCGGCCGCGACGACGCCTTGGCCGATCAGGCTCCAACTCACGTTGCGCGCGATGCGCGCCGAGCGGCTCATGGGACGTGATTCTCGCAATTCGAGCCCCCTCGTTCAAGGCCGGCCGACCGACCCTCGCCCGCGTCATGTCCGCGTCATTGCGACTCCCGGGCATTTAAAGTAGAATCGGCCCCACTCCATGGTCTGCAGAATGTGCCGGCAGGACCGCCTGACGATGTACCTGGACATGGGTTTCCAGCCCCCGTCGGACGAGTTCCGCCGCAAGGACCAGCTTCAAGAACCCGTCGTTTACTTCCCCCTCCAAGTCTGTCTATGCGAGAACTGCGGACTCTCCCAGCTCGGCCACGTGGTCGCCAAGGAGAAGCTGTATCGCCACGACTACCCCTACGAAGCGTCCACGACGGCCACCGGCCGCAGGCACTTCGAGGTATTCGCCGCGGACGTGACGAAGCGGCTGGACCTGAAGAAGGACGCGCTGGTCATCGACATAGGCAGCAACGTCGGCGTTCTCCTGGACGCGTTCCGGTCGCACGGCGCGCGGGTGCTGGGAGTGGAACCCGCCCCGAACATCGCGGCCATCGCCGAGAAGCGCGGCATCGAGACCCTTAACGAATTCTTCAGCTCCGACGTGGCCCGCCAAATCCGGGACTCCCGCGGCCCGGCCGCCCTGATCACGGGCTCCAACGTATTCGCCCATGTCGACGATCTGGTGGACTTCATGAAGGGCGTCGATCACCTCCTGGCCCCGGACGGGACGTTCATCTTCGAGTCTCCGGACACGCTTGAGATGGTGCGCAACCTGGAATTCGATACGATCTACCACGAGCACCTCAGCTACCTCTCGCTCAAGCCCGTCGTCGCGTTCATGCGGGGTTTCGGGATGGATGTCTTCGACGTGCGCACGCAGGCCATCCACGGCGGCAGCTTCCGGGTGTTCGTCGCGCGCGCAGGGACGCGGCCCGTGGAGCCGTCGGTGGGCCGCCACTTGCGGGCCGAGGCCGACTTCGGCCTGCACTCGCTCGGCACGATGCGCGCATTCGCGGCCCGCGTTGAAAAAACGCGCGACGACCTGCTGTGGCTCCTGCGCGAACTCAAGCACGACGGACACCGCATCGCGGCGCTGTCGGCGCCGGCCAAGGGCATGAGCCTGCTCAACTACCTGCGCGTGGGGCGCGAAACCGTCGATTTCGCCACGGAAAAGTCCACGCTCAAGATCGGACGCTTCACGCCGGGCTCCCATATCCCCGTCCTGCCCGACTCCGAGTTGCTGACCCGCATGCCCAGCCACGCCCTGTTGCTGGCGTGGAATTTCGCCGACGAAATCATGAGCAATCTGGCTCCTTACAAGGCGCGCGGGGGCAAGTTCATCATCCCCATCCCCTCGCCGCGCGTGGTGGGCTGACCATGAAGGTCGCGCTTTTGAAGCCGGCGCACGTCGACCGGCGCGGCGCCATCACCGACATCCTGACGCATGAATCCGTCGACGCGATCACCCTCATCACCTGTAAAAAAGGATCGGTCCGCGGCAATCACTATCACAAGAAGACCATCCAGCACACCTACGTGGTCTCCGGGCGCGTGAAGTACCTGACAAGCAAGCCCGGCAAGAGAGCGGTCTCGCGCGTGCTGAAGGCCGGACATCTGGTCACGAGTCCGCCCGGAGAAAACCATACCTTCCAGGCGCTCGCCGATTCGATCATTCTTTCGCTCTCCCGCGGTCCGCGGCGCGGCTTCGACTTCGAAAAGGACGTCTTCCGCCTTCCGAAGCCGCTGGCCTGACCCGCCGCATGGAGATAGTCCTGGGCGTGGGCCTCAACGTCGCCGGCAAGCGCGGGATCGATTACTACATCGACAACCTGATCGAGTGGCTGGCCGTCCTCGACGACAAGGACCGCTTCACCGTCTTCACTTACTTCTTCGGCGGACACGCCGAAAAAGTTCGGCGCCTGCCCCACCCCGACCGCCCGAATTGGAGATTGCGGGTGCCTCGCGCGCCGGAGTCCTGGGTGCGGGCGCTGGAGGACCGCGGCGTGCCCGTGGTCCAAACCCTGCTGCTCGCGGGACCGAAACCCGCCGTGTACCACTCGCTCAGCGGCTTGCTCCCGCGACTGTCCGGCGTGAAGACCGTCACCACCATCTACGATCTGTGCGTGGAGACCGACCTGCGCGCGCGGCCGGAGTGGCGGCCGGGAATGTTCGCCAGCCGCGCGCACCGGGACGCGTCGCGGCGCTCCGACCGGCTTATCGCCGTGTCGCAGGCGACCAAGCGGGACCTGATCTCGATCTACGAGGTCGAGGCGGCGCGCATCGAGGTGATCCCCACCGGAATCAATCCCCGGAAGCTGAAACCGGTCGTCGACCCCGCCGTCCTGACCGCCGCCCGCGCGCGTTACGGACTGCCCGAACGCTACATCATCCTCCTGGGGCCCTTCGAACCGAGGCGTAACGCGGAATCGGCGCTGGCCGCCGTCGCCGCCATCCGGTCGGATGCGTCGGACTTCGCGCTGGCTTTCGTCGGCCAGGACGGGGCCTACCGCCGAGGGCTGGAGGCGAGAGCGCGCGGGTTGGGCCTGGGCGAGCGCGTGGTCGCCTGCGGCTACGTCGCCGAGGAGGACTTCCCCGCGGTGTTCGGCGGCGCCTTGGCCCTGGTCCATCCGACGCGGCAGGAAGGGTTCGGGACGGTCAGCCTGGAGGCCATGGCGTGCGGCTGTCCCGTGATCACCTCGAACATCCCGCCCGTCGCCGAAGCGACGGGCGACGCCGCGCTCACGGTCGCGCCCGACGACGTCGGGGCGCTGGCCGCCCGCCTGCTGTCTTTAGTCCGCGACCCGGCCCTGCGCGCGACGCGGCGGGACGCGGGCCTGGCGCGCGCGGCGCTGTTTTCCTACGAGAAGATCGCGGCGCGCACCGTGGAGCTCTACGAACGCGTGAACGCCGGGACAGCATGACCGGAGGCGAGCCATGACCAAACCGGAACGGGCCCTGGTGCTCATCCCGTGGCACATCGGAG
>CAIQSZ010000093.1 GCA_903874575.1 uncultured Elusimicrobia bacterium | reverse complement strand
GCCGGGATGGGCGCCCCGCCGCCGACGGGGTCGGGAGTCGTACTGGGCGTATCGAGGACGGCGGCGATACGGTCGAGCGACGCCGAGGCCGTGCCCCAGAGCGTGAAAGCCTGGAAGAAGGACTGAAGCGGCCCCTGCATGCTGACGAACGACGAGAAGCAGGCCGCCACCACCCCCAGCGAGATATGGCCGTGTAGATAACGCCAGGTACAGGCCGCCATGAGCAGCGCATAGCAGAAGTAGCCGAAAGTCTCCTGCTTCATCCATTCCACGTGGCTGCTCACGTCGCGCTCGTAGGACTTGAGGCCGATGAGCTCGGTCTGCCGCGCGAAATCACCGTCCAACTGCTCCTCCATGGCGTAGAGCTTCACCGCCTTGCTGCCGCGCAGGATATCGGCCACGCGGCCGCTGACGTCGCCCTCGGCCAGCTGAAAGTCCGCGCTGATGACCTGCATCCTGTCGCGAGCGCGCAGCATGAAGAACACGCTGAGCAAGGAAGCGGTCAAGATAATCAGCGCCACCACCCAGTCCCACTGCCAGAAGAGGACCAGTAAAGAGATCATGTTCACGATCGGGCCGGGAACGCCCATGGCCATATGCTGGAAGAACTGCATGACCGAGGAGAGCGGCGTGCCGAAAAGGTAGCTGAACAATTCCCCCGAGGAATGACGGACGTGGAAGCGCAGGCAGAGATGATTCACATGACGGAAGAACTGCCCGCGCAGAGCGAACACGATCCGCTCCCGGACCCACGTAAAAAGTCGATAGCCCAGGTGCCAGCACGCCATGCGGAGGAAAATCGTGGCGGCGAGGTAGCCGCCCGCCAGCCAGGCGATGCGTCTCCACCGTTGCTCCGGCGCCAGATCGGGCGCTTCCAGAACGTCGAGAAACCACTTCAGGTACACGT
The DNA here is from genome assembly GCA_903874575.1 of uncultured Elusimicrobia bacterium. Lineage (GTDB taxonomy): Bacteria > Elusimicrobiota > Elusimicrobia > UBA1565 > UBA9628 > GWA2-66-18. The sequence goes on along the minus strand of CAIQSZ010000093.1, from coordinate 14,727 downwards.
TCTGCAACGCCATGCCGTAGCCGTGAATGCCCGTAAAAAAGAAGGCCCCGGCCACGGCCCAGCGGTGCCGAACCATAATAGGCCAGACATGCCGTCGAAAAGCGCTTGAGCCGGGGTTTCCCGGTGCCGATGTCATGCCGCGAACGAAATATTCTCTCCGAGATGGTTGCGCGTTCCGGTGAGGATCATTGAAATCTCGCGGCGTTAAAAATCATTATAACGGATAGCGCGCGAAAAATTCCTCGCGCGCCGCCCGGAAGCGGCCTTCCTTGATGGAAGCCCTGATTTCGCTCACGGTCGCGGCCATGAAGTGCAGGTTATGATAGGAGAGCAGGCGGTAGGCCGAGAGTTCCTTGCAGCGCAGCAAGTGGCCGAGGTACGCCCTCGTGTAGCGCGCGCAGACGAAGCACGAGCAGGAGGGGTCCAGGGGGGTGAAGTCGCGGCGAAAGCGGCCGTTGGTGACGTTGTAGCGTCCGGTCCGCGCCATGATCTGTCCGCTGCGCGCGACCCGCGTCGGGTAGACGCAGTCCATCATGTCCACGCCGCAGGCCACGGCGTCCCATAAGTCGCGCGGCGTGCCGACGCCCATCAGATAGCGGGGCCGGTCCTCTTTGAGGAAGGAGACGGTCTCCGCCAAGACGTTCCAGGTCGTCTCCTTGTTCTCGCCAACCATGAAGCCGCCGATCGACACGCCGTCGGCGGGAGCGCCGTTCATATGCTCGGCGGCGCGTCGGCGCAGGGCGGGGAAAAGGCTCCCTTGGAGAATAGGAAAGAAGAGGGACTGCGCGCCTGCCGCCCGCTCCTCAGCGACCACGGGCGCGGACCGGTCCAGCCAGCGCATGGTACGGTCGAGCGCGCGCGCCGCGTGGGGCTCTTCGCATGGAAACGGCGGGCATTCGTCCAGCGTCGTCCAGCCGTCCGAGCCGAGGGCGGCCTGGACGCGAATGACGGACTCCGGCGTCAGACGGTGCAGGGAGCCGTCCAGATGCGAGCGGAAGGTCACGCCCTCGTCGTCGATCTCGCGAAACTTCGACAGGGACAAAACCTGGAAGCCGCCCGAGTCCGTGATGTAGAACGCGTCGTGATCCATGAACTTATGAAGGCCGCCGGCCGCCTTCACCGTGTCCACGCCCGGGCGCAGGTAGAGATGATAGGAATTGGCCAGCATGGCGCGGGAGCCGAGGCGGCGCAGATCGTCCGAGTCGAGCGCCTTGACGCTCGCCTGGGTCGCCACGGGCATGAAGACCGGCGTCTCGACGGGACCGCGCGGAGTGTCGAGCACACCCGCGCGGGCGCCCGACGGATCTTTGGCTTCGATGCGGAAGGCCACGGGGAGGGAGGATACCTTTTTCAGGCCGCGGCGCGGCGCGCGACATCGGCGCGCAGGCGCGCCACCTCGGCGTCGAATTGGGCGAGGAGACTTTCCACGGCGGCCGGCGGCGCGTTCCCGTCGCCGCATTCCTCGAGACGCCGGGCCAGCTCGCGCAGGCCGTAGGCGCCCACGGCGGCCGCCGCGCCCTTGACCGTGTGCGCCTCGCGAGCGAGGGCGGCGCGGTCGCCCCGCCCGGCCGCGTCTCGCGCCGAGAGCAGGCGCCGTCCGGCGTCGGACAGGAACTCGTCGAGCAGGCGGGCGAGCGCGCCCGGAGTCTCGGCCGCGACGGCGGCGAAAATCGCCAAGGCGGTCTCATCGAACGGCCGGTCGCAGCGGTCGATCACGGCGGCCAGCGAGGCCAGAGTGACGGGTTTCGAGATGAAATCGTCCATCCCCGCGTCGATGCAGCGGCGGCGATCTTCTTCGGTCGCGTTCGCGGTGAACGCCACGATGGCCGTGCGGCGCCTGTTGTTCTCTCGACGGCGGATCTCCGCGGCGGTCGCGTAGCCGTCGAGACCCGGCATCTGGCAATCCAGAAGAACGAGGCCGAACTCGGACGCGGACAGCGCCGCCAGAGCGGCGCGGCCGTCCTCCACGGTCACGCAGGGATATCCAAGACGTTCAAGCTGCTTTCCCAGAAGACGTCGATTCGTCGCGTTATCCTCGGCGGCGAGGATGCGCAGGCGGTCTCGCGCCCCCGCCCTCGACGCGGCGGCCGCCGCGTGGGACGAAAGCGCGATAGCGGAGCGTTCCAGACGTACGCGGACCCAAAAACGGGTCCCTAGTCCGATTTTGCTGTCGAAGCCGATCTCTCCGCCCATGAGTTCGACGAGGCTCTTGCTGATGGCCAGGCCCAGTCCGGTGCCGCCGAAGCGGCGCGTCGTCGAGCCGTCGCCTTGGGTAAAAGGCGAAAAGAGACGGCTCGCTTGCTCCGGGGCGACGCCGATGCCGGTGTCGCGGACGATGAATTCCAGCTCGACGCTGGATTCTCCGTGCGACAGAGGGAGAATCTCGGCCAAGACCTCCCCATGGTCGGTGAATTTGACCGCGTTGGAGAGAAGATTGAGGAGCACCTGCCGCAGCCGCACCGGGTCCCCCAGCAGCACCCAGTCGCCGCACTCCCCGACGTCGACGCGAAGCCGCAGTCCTTTCTCGGCCGCGCGCGCCGCGACCAAAGCGACGGCGTCATGAAGCAGGGGGCCGAGCTTCGAGGGAGTGCGTTCCATGGTCATGCGGCCGGCCTCGATCTTCGACAAGTCCAGGAGACCGTCGACGTGATCCAGCAAGGTCCGCGCCGCGCGCGACAAAGTGGCGGCGAACTCTTCCTGTTCCGGGTCCAGGCGGCCCGACGTCAACAGTTCGGCGCTGCCGATCACCGCGTTCAACGGCGTGCGCAGCTCATGGCTGACGTTCGCCAGGAACTGCGACTTCATGCGGGCCGTCTCCAAGGCGGCGTCGCGCGCCTGAGCCAGCGCGCGCGCGCCCTCGAGGTGCAGGGTCAGGTCGCGCGTCGTGATGGTGCGTCCGACCAGGGAACCGCCGATGCGGTAAGGACGCGAAATGCGGTCGAAGACGCGGCCGTCCTTCAAGCGGATGATGTCGCGACGCTCCTGTTCTGTATCCGCGGGAACGTTCATCGTCGCCAGCTTCATGAACTCGACCGGGTCCTCCACCTGGGAGACGACGAACTCGGCCATGCGACGGACGTCGCCGCCGCGCATGATCTCGTCGGTGATGCCCCACATCTCGACGAACAGGCGGTTGTAGGTGACTACGCGCAGCGCTCGGTCGACGACGAGAATGCCGTCGGCGCTGGCGTCCAGCGTGGCGTAAGCGATGGCCAAAGCCTCCTCGAGCCGGTCGCGAGAAACGCCCGTCCGAGAGGACGTCCCCGGAACGCCTCGAACCCGGCCCAGGACGCCGCGCCATAGCGCCCGCAGACCGACCGGGATCGATAAGCCGGCGGCGACGTTCCCCGCGGAGCCGTGCGGAAGATTCATAAAAGCAAAGTCGCGTCTCCGAACGAGAAAAGTCTGTACCTGCGCGCGACGGCGTCCTCGTACGCGGCAAGCAGCCGCTCCCGCCCCGCGAAGGCGGATGCCAGCATCAAGGGCGTGGAACGCGGGAGATGAAAATTGGTGAGCAGCGCGTCGACGGCGCGGAAGCGGTGCCCGGGACGGATATACAAAGCGCTCGCGCCGCTGCCGGGGCCCAGGCCTTCGGGGCGGGCGGCCAACGTTTCCAGCGTGCGGGTCGCGGTCGTGCCGACGGCGATCAGCCGCCCGCCGGCGGCGCGCGCGGCCAGCATACGCTCCGCCTCGGAAGCCTCGACTTCATAGCGCTCCGGCAGCATCACGTGGGCGTCGGCATCCTCGCCGACGATGGGACGGAAGGTGCCGCGGCCGACGTGCAGGGTGACGAACGCGGTCCGGATTCCCGCGGCCTTCAGGCCCGCGAAAACCTCCGGGGTGAAGTGGAGGCCGGCGGTCGGCGCCGCGATGGAGCCCGCGTCGCGGGCGTACACCGTCTGGTAGCGCTCGGCGTCCGCGCGCGAAGCCAGCCGCTTTTTGGCGATGTACGGCGGCAGAGGCGGCAGTCCGTGCTCCGCCAGATAAGGGCGCACGTCGGCGGAGGCGAAGCGGAGGCGGTATTCCCCGTCCGGCGTCAGGCCTTCGACCCGCGCGATCATGCCGTCCGGGAACTCCAGGGTCTGGCCGGCCTTGAAACCGGACGCCAGCGCCGTCCACTCGGCCGGCGCCGTTTCTCGGACCAACAGAAGGTCGGCTTTGCCTCCGGTGGATTTGCGGCCGAGCAGGCGGCACGGCACGACCTTCGTGCGGTTGAGCACCAAGCAATCGCCGGGGCGCAGGAAACGCGGCAGGTCCCGGAAGACCGCGTGTTCGACGCGGGACGCGGCACGGTCCACCACGAGCAGTCGAGAGGAGTCTCGAGGTTCGGCGGGAACCGTCGCGATCAGGTCCTCGGGGTACGCATAGTCGAAGTCCGAGACGGGCAGGACGGGACTCATTCGACGACTTCCGACAGGTCCGAACCGGGAAAGTAGAAGCGGAGGATTTTCTCGTACGTGCGCCCTTTCTGCGCCTGAACGCGCGCGCCCCACTGGCACAGTCCGACGCCGTGGCCGGACCCGGCGCCGACGAACTCCAGGCCTTTTTTCTTCACGACCAGGCGCGCGATGCGCGTGCTTTTCAGCTCTTCCGCGCCCAAGTCGGAGCGCAACTCGGAGGCCTTCACTCTGATCTCGGACTTTTCCGAGCGGGCGACGAAGTCGCGCACATACCCGGCGAGGTCGCGGCGGCCGATCTTCAGGGAGCGCAGGGGGCCCGGAAGGCGGTGGCGCTCCTCGATGGCGGTCATCACGTCCTGCCACGCGAAGTACGCCGTCCAGTGCATTTGGGGGGAAACCTTGCACCAGGGGTCGCGCACGCCGCGCAGAGGCTTGGGCGTCGCGTCGGGGTCGCCGCCCCAGGCCTCCGCCATGTTCTGAGTGCGGCCGCCGCAGCAGGCGTGGTAGTAGACCTTGAGCAGCTGGCCCTTCCAGCCGAGGACCTCGCCGCGGGTCTCCTTCACCGCGCGGCGGACCTGGTCGTTCACGGCGGTGATTCCGCGGTACATTTGCGAGCGCGTGTCGGACGTCAGATCGAAGCCGTCCTTGCGGAACTTGCCCATGTTGGCGTAGGCGAAAGTGCGCGCGACGACGGCCTGCGCCTTGAGGGCTTCGAGGGGCCAGTCGGGGTCCATCTCGAAGGGGAGGACTCCTTCCAGGTAGTCCTCCATCCCGACTTCCTCGACGACGGTCACCGTCTGCCCGGGGTCCAGGCGCAGGATCAGCGTTCCGCGGTGGCGGTCCGCTCCGACCTTGATCGTAGCGCCCACGTCGGGAACCAGCCGCGTCTCGCTGAGCAACTGAAGCTTGGACAGCCGCAGGCCGCCTTCGCGCGGCGACAGCTTCAGCGCGCCCTTCCATTCGAGAGGGCGCGGCTTTCCTCCGGGTTCGACGACGGCCACGGGGCCGTCCGGCTCCACCGTCGCCGATTCCGCCTTGTGGACCAGCGCGACCTGCACCCGCGTCGATGTATTTTCGGCGGCGGCGCCTGCGGCGACGGCGAGAAGCAACGGCAGCAGCGACGGCATCACAGCAGATCGAGCGCGCGGCGGGGAGCCTTCAGGCCCAGGTGCTCGTATGCCTTCGCGGTGGCGATGCGTCCGCGCGGCGTGCGCGCCAGGAAGCCGGCCTGGATAAGGAACGGCTCCACGACGTCGGTCACGGTGTCCAGTTCCTCGCTGACGGCGATGGCCAGGTTCTCGACGCCGACCGGGCCGCCGTCGAACTTTTCGACGACGGCCCGCAAAAGACGCCGGTCCATGGGATCCAGTCCCTCGCCGTCCACTTCCAGCTTGGCGAGCGCATGGTTGGCGACCTCAAGCGTGATGCGCCCGCCCCCGCCGACCTGCGCGAAGTCGCGCACGCGGCGCAGGAGACGGTTGGCGATGCGCGGGGTGCCGCGGCAGCGCCGCGCGATCTCGTCGGCGCCCGCGGGGTCCGTCGGCACGCCCAGCAGGCCCGACGAGCGAAGGACGATGCGCCTCAGCTCCTCGGGCCCGTAGAAGCCCAACTGGGCGACGATGCCGAAGCGGTCGCGTAGCGGTCCGGTGAGAAGCCCGGAACGCGTCGTCGCTCCCACCAAGGTAAAGCGCGGCACCGCCAGCTTCAGGGTGGACGCGGCGGGACCCTTGCCGGTCGAGATGAAAAAAGTGTAATCCTCCATCACCGGATAGAGCGCCTCCTCGACGACCGCATTGAGGCGGTGGATCTCGTCGATGAAGAACACGTCGCCCTCGGAGATGTCGGTGAGCAGAGCCGCCAGGTCGCCGGCGCGCTCCAATATGGGACCCGACGCGGTGCGAAGGTTGACGCCCATCTCGCGGGCCAGGATATTGGCGAGCGTGGTCTTGCCCAAGCCGGGCGGAGCGTAAAAAAGACAGTGGTCCAGAGGTTCGCCGCGCTGCTTGGCGGCCTCGATGAAAACCTTCAGGTTCGCCTTCAAAGAGTCTTGACCGATGAACTCGTCGAGCGTTTTCGGGCGAAGCGCGCGATCGGCCGTCTCCTCGGCCGGAGCGGCGCCGGGATTCAGCACGGAGTCGCCTTCGCGTGGTTTCGGCATCTCAGAGCCTCTTCAGCGCGCGTCGGACCAGCTGTTCGGCCGCCGGCGCGTCGTCGCCGTGCTCCTGGGCCAGGGCCTGGAGCGCCGAGCGGACCTCGGACGTCTTGTAGCCCAGGGACTCAAGGGCGCTGAGCGCCTGGGCCCACGCGCCGGTCTGGGGGGCGGCCTCTTGAGCCTTGAGAATGTGCGGGGAACCCGCCACGCGCACGTCCTCCAACTTTCCCTTCAGCGCCTCCACGATCTTCGCGGCGGTCTTCTTCGTGAAGCCGAACACGCCGCACAGCAGCTTCTCGTCGCGGTCCAGCACGGCGCGGCGGAAATCGGGAAGGGACTTGGACGCCTTGTCCAGGTACTCGAGAGCCTTCTTCGCGCCGGTCCCGGGAATCTCGTCGCGGAACGCGCAGAACATCGCTTTCTCGGAGGGGTTCAGGAAACCGTACAGGGTCTCGCCGCCGCCGTACATCGCGTACGAGGGCACCACCAGCAGCAGCGCCTCGCCGCCGGGCCCGGGCAGGGCGGACGCGGCGGACGCGGTGACGTGGACCTCATGGCCGACGCCCCCGACCTCGAGCACCACGCTCTCCAGGCCCTTCGTCAATACGACGCCGCGCAAAGACGCGATCACCTTCCGCCTCCCCAGGCGTCCAGCACCTTCAGGCCCTTCATGCGCCCGGCGCGCAGATGGCACAGCGCGATCGCGGCCGCGTCGGCCACGTCGTTGGGGCGCAGCTTGTCGGCCAAACCCAGCGCCTTCTGCACGACGGTCTGCATCTGGGCCTTCTCGGCGCTTCCCGAGCCGGTCAGCGTCAGCTTGACGGTCTTCGGATTGTATTCGTGCACGGCGTGACCGGCCTGGGCGACGGCCAGCAGCGCGACGCCGCGCGCCTGCAGCGTGGAGCGGACGCTGGACGCGACGGTGGTGAAGAACATCTCCTCCATCGCGCACGAGTCGGGCGCGTGCGCGGCCAAGACCGCCGCCAGCTCCGCGTGGATGGCCTTCAGACGCAGCGGGAGGGGGACGCCCGGCAAAGTGCGGATGACGCCCGAGGCGAGGAGCCGCGCCGACGCGGACTCGCCGCCCAGCACGGCCCAGCCCGTCTCATGCATTCCGGGGTCGACGCCCAGAACCTTGGTCACGCCGCCAGCTTCTCCATGACCGCGTCGGCGATGTCGTAGTTGCCGTACACGTTCTTGACGTCGTCCAGGGCTTCGAGCAGCTCGAGAAGCTTGAGCACCTTGGGCGCGTCGGCCTCGGGAACCGAGATCGAATTATCCGGGATCATCGCCGATTCGGCGGACTCGACCGCTATCTTCTTGGCGATCAGCCCATCCTTGACCTTCGGAAGGTCGTTGGTCGTCGTGTATATCTCGTAGACGTCGCCTTCCGCCTTGAAGTCCTCGGCCCCCAGGTCCAGCGCCAGGCCCATGACCTCGTCTTCGGAAGGAGCGCCGTCCTTCTTGACGATGATGGTGCCCTTCGGCTTGAACATCCAGGCGACCGAATTCGGCGCGCCGAGAGCGCCGCCGTTCTTGGCCATCACGGTGTGGATTTCGCCGCGCGTGCGGTTGCGGTTGTCGGAGGTGCATTCGATGAGGAGCGCGACGCCGCCGGCCGCGTAGCCCTCGTACACCAACTCCTCGAAGGCCGCGCCCTCCAATTCCCCGGTGCCGCGCTTGATGGCGCGCGCGATGGTGTCGGAGGGCATCTGGACCGCTTTCGCGTCGTCCATGGCCTTGCGCAGGCGCGGGTTGGAACCCGGGTCGCCGCTGCCGCCCAGCTTCGCGGCGATGGTGATCTCGCGCGAGCACTTCGTCCAGGCCTTGCCGCGTCGGGCGTCCGCCGCGCCCTTCTTATGCTTGATGTTCGCCCAGTGTGAATGGCCGCCCATGTCGAATCCCTCCGTGAAAAATCTCGTCCGATGATACCAAAATCTCCAGCGCGCGGGTCGAAAGGCCCGGGCCTTTTGTCGGACGCTCAGGCCCTAGGGACCCGGGACCGCGCGACTCGAGTCCGTTAGAATATATCAGCGGAAAATTGAACAAACCCATACGTCGCCGGATCGCGAGCCTGCTCGCTTTCGTTCTCGTCCTGCTCTCTCCGGGCCCGGACGCCTGCGCCCAGGCCGGGCGTTTTATCACCGGCAAAGCGGGCGCAACGAACTCCGTGCCGCGACTCGACCCGGCGTCGGACGTCTCCGCCTCGGCAATGGGAGTTGCGGCTCCTTTCCGGATCGATGTATCGCCGCTCGCTGGGTTAGTGACGCCGAATCGTCTCGCTTTACCCGCCCTCCCTACCGCCGCTGTTTCGCCCGATTCCGCCCCGACGGGCGGTCGCGGACAGGCGCGACGACCCCATGCCAAAAGCGCTCGAACGTCGGCCGGTCCTGCGGCACAGATCGATGGTTTGGCGGTACAAGCCGCGGCTCCCGACTCGGGCGTCCCGACTGCTCAGCCCGTTGAGCCCGCGAGAACGTCCTTGGAAGCGGCGAGTACCGCCGCCGCCGCGCTCCGCGCGGAGCCTGACGACGTAGGCGCGCACGGCCGGGCCTCGGCCGTATTTGAAGTGACGCCGGCGCACCCGGACTCCCCAATCGTCCTCGTCACTGCGCCGCCCAGCGGCAGTCCTCTCGGACCGACGCCGACGCCTCACGATCCGCAGCACCTGCACCTTGGCGAGCACGGCGGCGCGAGAGCTCCCGCCGACCGCTTCGAGCCGCAGTCCACAACCGTGCCCGCCACCACTCAGGAGGCATCCGCCTCAAGAAAGAAACCACAGATCCTGCGGCGTGCAATCCGAGGCATCGTTGGATTCGCTTCCACTTTCCGCGATATTGCTACAGGAGAGCCCGAACTCGAATCCCGGATCGCGCCGGTAAAGCCCGCGATGAACAAGGCGCGGCTGTACCTGGCGCTCGACACGGCCTTGGCCGTCGCCATGACCTCCATGACCGGACCGCTGATCGACACCGCGCTTTTGGCCGCGAAGACCGGGATCGCCGTCCAGGCGCCGCACCTGCTGTTGCTCTCCGGACTCATGTTGGGAATGTTCGCCCTGTACGCGTACGCCAAACGGGGTCACTACTATTTGGGCCGAGCGACCGGGCTGGAAGCGACGTTCCACTACCTCGTCGCGCTGCAGACAAACCTCGTCGGTCAAGAAATGGATTTTCACCTAAAGCACGGGTCGGGCACGCTGATCAGCCGCCTGCTCTACGACACGAAGCTTCTCGTCCATAAAAGCGTGTACATTCGCATCTCGCTGTCCCTCTATGCTCTCGACCTGTTGTTCAGCGTGCCGGTACTCTTCTACACGAGCCCTTTGCTGAGCGTGATGATGTTAGCCGTCGTGCCGTTGCTCGCCTGGAGCGCCAGTCAATTCGACGACCGAATCGGAACTCTCTGGGACCGTCAGAGGGCGCTCAACGCCGAGCTGGGACATCTGGCTCAAGACAGTCTCCGGAACGTCGAGGCGGTCAAGATCTTCAACGCCCACGAGCAGGAGCTCGAGCGTTACCGTAAAGGCGTCGAGGAAGCGGCCCTTCTCGCCCTTCAGTACGCCGAGCTCTCGGCCAACAACACTTTAGTGGCGGGGGCGCTCACCGACTTATTCACGCGCTATCTAATCTACATCCTGGGAGGCTGGGCGCTGGCGCTTTCGACGGGCCTGACCTTCGGCCAGATCACCGTGCTTGCAGGTGCCGCCATATTCGTAAAGTACGCATGCGCCGGGTTGCTGTCGCTATATCAGGAGCAAAAGCGCGACAAACGCGCCTCGCAGTTCGTGCGCGACCTCCTTCTGCGCGCGCCGACCGTCGTAGACGCGGCGGACGCCGTGCCGTTACCCTTAGGCCCGGGCACGATCCGCTTCGATAACATCCGGTTCGCCTACCCGGAGCGGCCGGAGAATATTATTCTGGATGGGCTCAATTTCGAGGTGGCTCCCGGGCAGACCGTCGCCTTCGTCGGCGAAACGGGTTCGGGCAAGAGCACCATCGCGAGCCTGCTCCTGCGCGAGCGGGACCCTCAGGCGGGCGGTATTTTCATCGACGGTCATAATATCCAGGAGAGCACGCGCGCCAGCCTGCTGGCCCGCATCGCGGTGGTCCCTCAGGAGACGCGCCTGTTCAGCGCCACGCTGCGTGAAAACATGCTTTTCGGAAGTGAAAACGCCACGGACGACGAACTGGCCGAGGCCATCCGTCTCGCCGGAGCGGACTTCGTCTACGACCTCACGCGATTTCCGCTGGGCCTCGATACCCCCGCGGCGGAAGACGGCAACAGGCTTTCAGGCGGCGAGCGTCAGCGCGTGGCCCTCGTCCGCGCTATCCTGCGCAGGCCGTCCATCCTGATCCTGGACGAGGCGACCTCGGCGCTCGACTACGAGTCCGAGCGCGCCGTACAACGCGCCCTTGAGACGCTTTCGGCCGGCCCCAACCGGCCGACGACCGTGGTCATCGCGCACCGCCTCAACACCGTCCTTAACGCCGATATCATCAACGTCCTTGAGGAGGGGCGCATCGCCGAGAGCGGCACGCATGCGGAGCTGCTTGCCATGGATGGCCGGTATGCCCGAATGTGGCGCGAGGGAGGATATGACTCCATAGATGCGCCCTCCCCAGACGCGGCCGCCGCCACCTCGGCCGCCGTGGGCGCCGTCCCGGATGCGCCAAGGACCGCCGGGCCTCGGACGCCCGCGCACGTTGGCGCGAGCCGGAGCGACGCGACCGCCTCCCTACGCAACTTCGTCGGCGGCGACGAGGAATTCGCCCCCTTCATGGACTCGCGGCGCCCGTCCCTCATCGCCGCCACATTGCTCATGGTCGTCGAGACCGCCGCGTCGCTTGCGGCCACTCACCTGCTCGGACGGTTTCTGGACGCCGCCTCCGGTCCCGCGACCCATGCCCTGATGTGGCCGCTGATGGGGGCCATCGCGCTCGCCGCCGCCGCCGCCATGGCGGCCCAGCGGCAGGCCTGGTGGCTGGTCGAAAAACTATGCGCCCTGACCCTGGCCGACGTGCGGTGCGCGCTGATGGCCCGCCTGCACGGCAGGCATATGTCCTTCCATCTCAGGCACGAGTCCGCCGCTTTGGCCAGACGCCTTCATGAGGACGCCGAGTCCCTGGTCAGAAAGAACGTCGCGGTCCGCGCTCCGATCCTGCGCAACCTACTCATGCTGGTGGTCAGCTCGGCTCTGCTCATCCACGCCGACCCGCTCGTCGGCATGCTCGTCTTCGTGCTTATCCCGGGCCTGGGCATCGTTTCCGGCCGCTACGGCCAGATGAGCGAGGCGCTTCATAGGAAATTCGTCCAACAGCGGGACGAACTCTACCGCCGGGGCCAGGAAATGCTCGGGCATATCCACATCATCAAGATATTCTCCAGAGAGGAAGTGACCGTCGCGCGCTTCACGCGCGCGGCGCGCGACCTGGTCGACGTCGGCCTGGCCGCCGCGCGCATCGGCGCGATCTCTCACGTGCTCACCTACGCGCTGACCGATTTCTTCATGCGCCATCTAATCTTCATCGCCGGCGCGTGGGCCATCGGCATGGGACTGGGACTGACGGTCGGCCATATCGCGGTGATGACGGCCTACGCGGCGTTCGTGAAGAGCGCTTTCGACGGGCTCTCCTCCAAGTGGATGGAATATTCGCAGGCCCAAGGCGAGACCTCGGTCATCCGCGAGTGGCTGCGCCGCGCGGCCCCCGTCGAAGCCGTGAGCGCCGTGTCCCTGCCGCCCGGCCCCGGCGAGATATTATTTGAGGATGTTTCGTTCCATTACGAGGCCGATGCGGACAGGCAACTCATCGAAGGATTGTCCTTGCGGATACAAGCGGGCACCAAGGTCGCGCTGGTGGGAGCCTCCGGTTCAGGGAAGAGCACGCTTATCAGGCTTCTTCAAGGCCTGTGGCGGCCGCGGCGGGGAAGAGTGCTTGTCGACGGCATGGACCTTGCGCTCGTCACGCCGGCCAGCCGGGCGCAGGCCATCGCGACGGTACCGCAGGACCCGCACTTGTTCAACGGCACGATACGCGCCAATCTGACGTACGGAAGCCCGAATGCGACCGCCGAGGATGTCCGATACGCGATCATCGCCGCGCGGGCCGAATTCATTTTCGGTCTTCCAGACGGGCTCGATACCATGGTCGGCGAGCACGGCGCCAAGCTGTCCGGCGGTGAGCGTCAGCGCATCGCCATCGCGCGCGCCCTCATCAGGCGGCCGCGCATCCTCCTGCTGGACGAAGCCACGGCGGCGCTCGATCCTGGCACCCAACGCGAAATCCAGCGGACCCTGGACGATCTGGCCGACGGCGCTTGGGGATCGAGACCGACGATCATCGTCGTCGCGCACAACCTCGCCGCCGTGGAGGGCGCGGACCGCATCGTCGTCCTGGACCGCGGGCGCATCGTCGAACAGGGCACCCACGCCGAACTGATGGATCGCGACGGCGCCTACGCTCGCCTGCGCCGCGCCGGCTCGGTAAGCCCCCCGAAGTGAGGGTCCGACGAGGCCCGCCCCAAGTCGTATTTATTGTTGTAAACTCGACGTACTGGGCCCGTAGTTCAACGGATAGAGCGCTTGGCTTCGAACCAAGAGATCCGGGTTCGATTCCTGGCGGGCCCACGGTTTTCAACTCGCCCCCCGGTGAAACATTCCCGTAACGCTTCCCTGGTAACATCCGGAGGAATGCTTCTTCTCAGCGCCGTCGGCGCGTTCGTCGTCGCCGCCCACGCGGCGGCCAGACCCGCGCCTTCCGCCGCGTCCGACGATGCCGCGTCCGCGTTGGGGCGCGAAGCCGTCGCCTTCCTCGCGGGACGCGCCGCCGACCCGGACCCCGAGGTGCGCGCCCTAGTGGCCGCCGCCTGGGGGGAACTGGGCAACCGCGCGGCGATCTCCACTCTGAAGAAAGCTCTGTCCGACGAGAATGCCGACGTGAGGATCGCTTCGGCCGCCGGCCTGCTCAAATTGGGCGAGATCCAAGGGCTGCTTGCGCTCATCGACGAGACCAAGCCGATCAAGATGGGCCCGTCCGTCAATCCCGCGGAGGAGCTGCGCCGCATGGCGCGCGACGCCGCGCGCGCGCGCGCCGCGCTCAAGCTGGGCGAGACGGGGAAAACGACCGCGGTCGCGGCGCTGAAGACCGCGTTGGGCGACCCCGCGGGCGTGGTGCGCGACGCCGCCGCCGTGTCTTTGGCGCGTCTGGGCCAAGGCGACTGCGTTCAGTTCCTGGACGCCATGAAGGATGCGGACGAGGGCGTGCGGGCGTCGGCGGCGCGCTCTTTGGGGCTCATCGGCCGCGACGGCTTGGAGGCGCTCAAGAAGGCCTTGGCCGGCGACGCCTCGGCGTCGGTGCGCGCGGAAGCCGCGGCGGCGCTGGGCTCGTTCGACGATCCGGCGTCCATCGGACTGCTGGCGACGGCGCTGGCCGACAAAAGCGGACGGGTGCGCTTGGCGGCCGCGCGCGCGCTGGCGCGCCGAGATGATTCGGCGTCCACGGCCGCGCTCAAGAAACTCGCCGCCGCCTCGCCGCCTCCGGAACTAGGTCTGATCGCCGCCGCCGCCCTGGCCGCGCGCGCAGAGCCCTCCGACCTGGGACTGGCGGAGCTCACTTTGGGGCAGAAGGACCCGGACCTCAAGATGCTGGCGCTCGTCGCCCTGGCCGGATCGAACCGCCGCGAAGCCCGTGAACTGCTGGCGAAAGCGATGCACGAAGACGCCGACGCGCGCGTGCGCGCGCGCGCCGCCGCGATCTTGATCGCCCGTCTGCGCGACGCCGCGCCCGGAGGTCCGAAGTGAGGCATGCCCTGGCCGCGCTGTTCCTCCTCGCGTCGCTGGCTCCCGGCGCGCGCGCCATCCGCCCCGGGCCGCAGGCGAAGGAAGACGCCAAGCGCTTCGGCTTCGACCACGCCCAGTCCGTCCAGCGCCGCGCTCCGTCGGCCGCGCGCGCGCGCGCGTTCGCCGGATTCAACTCGAGCCAGGGGGGCGGCTGGAAGGTCCGATTCAGCCCGCGCACCGGGCTGCCCGCGGCGGTCGTCGGCGGGCGCGACGTTCCTCGCCCGGGCCGGCCCGAAGACGCCGCCAGGGCCTTCCTGTCGACTCATATGGACATGTTCGGCGTCGACCCCGCCGGACTCAAGGTGGAGAAGCAAACGAACTCCTCCGGACACCGG
>CAIQSZ010000092.1 GCA_903874575.1 uncultured Elusimicrobia bacterium | reverse complement strand
TTCGGCGACGGGCTCATCGTCGCGACGCCGACGGGCTCGACGGCCTACTCCCTGGCCGCGATGGGGCCGATCATCGATCCCTCGCTGGACGTGACCTTGCTGGTCCCCATCTGCCCGCACACGCTGACCCAGCGCCCGTTGATCGTTCCGGCGCATCTGCCGCTGACCATCCGTCTCGGCCGGCGCCGCGCCGACGAGCTTCCGCGCGTCCTCGTCTCGCTCGACGGCCGCTCCGGCTGCGAGCTGCGGGTCGGCGACGAGGTGTGCGTGCGCCGCGCGCAGACGCCGCTGCACCTGCTCCTGCCTCAGGGACGGACTTTCTTCGAGGTCCTGCGCCGCAAGCTTAAGTGGGGTCAGAGATGAGGCCGGACCCGTGCTGAGGCGGCTGAAGATCGTCAATTTCGCGGTCATGGACCGCGTGGAGCTGGAATTGCCGGGCGGCTTCATCGCGTTCACCGGCGAGACGGGCGCGGGGAAATCCATCCTGATCGAGGCCCTGGGCTTTCTCTTGGGCGCGCGCGGCTCGTCGTCGTGGCTGCGCGCCGGCGCGGACCGTCTCGAGGTCGAGGGGGCCTTCGACGCGGCCGACCTGCCCGCGGAACTGAGGGAGCGCTACAAGGTGTCCGGCGGAGTTTTCGTCGCCCGGCGCGAGCTGGATGCCGCGGGCAAGACGCGCGCGGTCCTCCATGGCCAGTCGGCGCCCATCGCGGCGCTGGCCGCTCTCGGCGACGCGTTCGCCGACTTCCACGGCCAAAACGAGCACCAGTCGTTGATGCGCCCCGCGGTCCAACTGGCCCTGCTCGACCGTTACGCGGGCTTGGAGTCGGAACGCGCCGCCTTGGCCGAGGCTTACGACCGCTGGAGCGCGCTCGCGGCGAGATTGTCGGCGTCGCAAATGTCCGAGGAGGAGCGCCGCCGTCGCGTCGAGCTGCTGCGCTTTCAGGTGGAGGAGATCGACGCCGCCAAGCCGAAGCCGGGCGAGGAGGAGGAGCTTGAGGAACGCCTGCCCCGGCTCAAGAACGCCGAGCGCCTGCGCGGCTTCGCCGACGCGGCCTACGGCCTTCTCTACGCCGAGGAGGACGCCGCGCTGGCGCGCCTGATGAAGGCCGAGCGCGCGCTGAACGAGCTGGCGAAAATCGACCCGTCCGCGGGACGCCTGCGGGGCGAGCTGGAGGCCGCGCGCGCGGCCATCGACGCGGTCGCGCACGAGGTCGGCGACTACCGGGATCGCGCGACCGCCGACCCGGCCGCGCTTGACGCGCTGCTGACGCGCCAGGAGACGCTGTCGCGCCTTAAAAAGCGGCACGGGTCCTCGCTCGCCGACGTTTTGGCGACCCGCGCGCGCCTGGCCGCGGAGCTCGACGGTCTGGAGAACGCCGACGCCCGCATCGAGGAGACCAAGCGCGGGCTGACGAAGGCCGAGGAGGCGCTCGCCGCGCTCTGCGAGAAGGTCCACGCCCGGCGAGCGAAGGCCGCCGGGACGTTGGACGCCGCGGTCCTCAAGGAACTCAAGGTCCTGGGCATGGCCCATTCCCGCTTCGCTTGCGCCGTCGAGATGGAGGAGGGCAACTGGACGCGTACCGGCGCCGACGCCGTCGAGTTCCTGCTGGCGGCCAATCCCGGAGAACCGCCGCGTCCGGTGAAGGCCGTCGCCTCCGGCGGCGAACTTTCGCGCGTGATGCTGGCGCTGAAGACCGCGTTCGCCCAGGCGGACCGCACGCCCCTGCTGGTGTTCGACGAGGTGGACGCGGGCATCGGCGGAGAGGTCGCGCGCGCCGTCGGCGAGAAGCTGGCCGCGCTGAGCGAGGGCCGGCAGATTCTCTGCGTCACGCATCTGCCTCAGGTCGCCTGCCGGGCCCGGACCCATTTCCACGTCGCCAAGGAGGTCGTCTCGGGCCGCACGCGCGTGCGCCTGGAACTCCTCGAGGGGGACCGCCGTCTCGAGACGGTCGCGTTGATGCTGGGCGGACGCGCCGCCACGGCGGCCAGCCGCAAGCACGCTCAGGAACTACTGGAGAATTCACTCTCATGACCACTAAAATCAGGACCCGTTTCGCCCCGTCTCCCACCGGCTTCCTGCACATCGGCGGCGCCCGTACCACGCTCTACAACTGGCTGTTCGCCCGCCGTCACAAGGGGGACTTCGTCCTGCGCATCGAGGACACCGACGAGGTCCGCTCGACCGGGGACTCGGTGACGGCGATCCTGGACTCCATCAAGTGGCTGGGCCTGAATTGGGACGAGGGCCCGATCGACGAGAAAACCGACCGCGGTCCGCACTCGCCCTACTATCAGATGCAGCGCGTTCCCATCTATCGCAAATACCTCGATCAACTCGTGCGCGAGGGCAAGGCGTACCGCTGCTACTGCACGAAGGAAGAGCTCGACGAGATGCGCCGCCTCGCCCAACTCGAAAAGCGCCCGCCGCGCTACGACGGACGCTGCCGCGCGCTCTCCGATTCCCAGCGGTCGGCGCTCGAGGGGCAGGGGAAGACGTTCTCTATTCGCTTCAAGATGCCGGCCGACGGCGCCACCATCGTCGAGGACGCCATCCGCGGCAACGTCAGCTTCGAGAACAAGCTTCAGCAGGACCTCGTGATCTGGAAGACCACCGACGGCCCGACCTACAACTTCTGCTGCGTGATCGACGACCACTTGATGGAGATCTCCCATGTCACCCGCGGCGACGAGCACCTCTCGAACACGCCGTCGCAGGTCCAGATTTACTACGCGCTGGGCTGGAAGCCTCCCATCTTCGCCCACCTGTCGATGATTTTGGGGCCGGACGGGTCGAAGCTTTCCAAGAGGCACGGCGCGACCTCGGTGCTGGAGTACCGCGATCAGGGCTATCTGCCGCACACGATGCGCAACTACTTGGCGCTGCTGGGCTGGTCCAACACGGAGTCCCAGCAGTTGTTCACCGACGAGGACCTGATCGCGAAGTTCAACCTGGAGGGCTGCCAGAAGAGTCCGGCGACCTTCGACACCGTGAAGCTGCAATGGATGAACGGCGAGTACATCCGCCACACGCCGATCGACGAACTTATCGAGCTGGCCAAGCCGTTCCTTCAGAAGGCGGGACTGCTCGGCCTGCCGGGGCCGGACCTCAAGCGCACGGTCGCGCTGGAGCACGAGAAGTTCAAGCTGCTGTCCGAGATACCCACGCTCGTCGAATTTTTCTACAAGCCCGTGGTCTTGACCCCGAAGGCGGAGAAGGTTTTGGGCGGGCCGGGCGTCAAGCAAGTCCTCCTCGAACTGGCCGAGGCGCTGTCGGCCTTCGCTCCGTTCGAAGACAAGGCGCTGGAGGTCCGCATCCGGAAGTTCTGCGAGGAGAAAGGCCTTAAGGCGGGCCAGGTGTTCCACCCGCTGCGCGCGGCGACGACGGGGCGTACCGAGGGACCGACGTTGTTCCTGATGCTCGAGATCATGGGCAAGGAGACGGTGGTCTCGCGGCTCAAGGAAGCGGCGGCGAAACTCGACTGAAGCCCCGTTCCAAAGGCGGACGGCGCCCTTGCGCAGGAGCGCCGAGAGATATAAGATTCTGGCTCATTCCGGAGGCTCCATGACGAAGAAGATCGCGAAGAAAGCCGCGTCCAGCGCGGTGAAGACAAGGCCCGCGCCGAAGGCGGCCAAGGCTTCCGGAGGGCGTGCCAAGGAACTCGCGTGGCTGACGCCCGCGAAAATCAAGGAGATTCGCGCCGATCTGGTCCAGGTGCGCGACGACATCTTGAAGACCGTGCGCAAGCAACAGGTCGAGGAGGGCGTCGATAACGGCGACTCGGTCGATCAGGCCAGCCAGTCGATCGAGAAAGAATTGCTATTCGAGCTCTCCGACAACGAACGCACCACTCTCGACATGATCGACGCCGCGATCCGCAAGCTGGACAACGGCACTTACGGCTTATGCGAGGCCACCCAGCGCCCTATCGGTCGCCTGCGCCTCGAAGCCATTCCGTACTGCCGCTATTCGATCGAGTACCAGAACCAGTTGGAGAATAAGGAGACCGAGGCGGAGCCCGGCCCCGATTTCAGCACGATCGGCGAGTTCGGCGGCGGCGGCGAGAGCTGAGTTGTCGCCCGTCGCCTTGATTTCGTAACAGTCTGAGGCTATCCTAGCCTCGTGAAGTACTGGGTCTATAAGGACTCTCGGATTCTCGGCCCGTTCGATAAGGACGCGGTCGCGGGATTGCCGGGG
Organism: uncultured Elusimicrobia bacterium; assembly: GCA_903874575.1. Classification (GTDB taxonomy): domain Bacteria; phylum Elusimicrobiota; class Elusimicrobia; order UBA1565; family UBA9628; genus GWA2-66-18. The sequence goes on along the minus strand of CAIQSZ010000092.1, from coordinate 640 downwards.
CTGGACGCGGCCACTTTGGTCAGCGCGGGCGATCCCGCGTCGACGGCCGAGGGGGGCTGGCGTCCGGCCGGCGAAGTCACGGAGTTCGGCCCGCTCTCCCTCGGCGCTCGCCGGTCGTGGAGCGTCTCCGAATCCGAATTCCCGTCGACCTACGGGCTACTGGACAGATTGCAGATCGACGCCGCCGGATTGATCGGCGACGACGATTTCCCGGGGCTTGCCGGGGAGTTGTTTCAAGACGCCGAAATGAAGCAGACCTTCGGCGAATTCCTGACTCCGCGTCCCACCTTCGAAGAGGCCGAACTCGGGCGCGCCCGCGGCCGGGTCTCCGAACTGACGGCGCAACTGGAGCTGCTGTACAAACGTGTCGCCGAGCTCGAATCCAGCCAGGCAAATATGGTCCATCGTGCCGCTGAGCAGGAGGCTCTTCCTCGATCTCAGGCCCCGTCTTCCTTCGTGCCTGCGCCTTCCTCGTTGGAGTCGTTGAGCAAGCGTGTCGCCGAGCTTGAATCCAGCCAGACAAAGCTGATCCATCGTCTCTCCGAGAGGGAAGTCGTGCTCCGGGTGGAGGTCTCGTCTTCCTCCGCGCCTGCGCCCGTCGCGCCGCCCGCGGCCGTCGCGCCGCCCGCGCCCGTCGCGT
>CAIQSZ010000091.1 GCA_903874575.1 uncultured Elusimicrobia bacterium | reverse complement strand
TTCACCTCGCCGATCCGCCGCTACCCCGACCTGTTCGTGCACCGCGCGCTGAAGGGTCTGTTCCACGGAAAGCCCCGCGCGCACGCGGAGGGTCTTGATTTGGAAGCGTTGGCGCGCCGCTGTTCGGAGCGCGAGCGCGCCGCCGCCGAGGCCGAGCGCAAGGCCGTGGACCTGGCGCGCGTCCAACTGCTGGGCCGCAGCGTCGGCGACGAGTTTTTCGGCGTGGTCGTCAACGCGACGACCGCGGGGCTCTTCGTCGCCCTGCCCGAATCGGGCGCGGTCGGCCTCCTGCGGGGCGGCAGCGCGCCGCTGGGCGCCAAGCTGAAGGTGCGTCTGACCGCCGTCGATCCCGTTCAGGGCCGCCTCGATTTCGAGGCCGTGAAGGACGAGATGCCGGGGCAGGTCCGCTCCGTGTCCTGGCGCAAGAAACCCCGCCGGTAATCTCGCGCGTTTTCCCCTTCGGGCGCCGCAATACGGACGTAACGCGCCCGGGTTAGACTTGTCCTGTCGCCCTAGCGACGGGAGCCACCGAGATGAACACCATGATCGTCGCCGTCGGGATGGAGCCGGGCCGCGCCGCCTTCGGGGGCACCGCGGAAGGAGCGGCGTTTGCGGCCGCCTTCGCCGCCATGGGATTGATCCTTATTCTGGCCGGAGGCTTCCTGCTCAAAAGCTTCCATCAACCCCACGCCGTTCGTTACTAGCCCGTCTTCGGCGGATTTCCTCAAGCCCATCCTCAAGCGATAGGAACTTTTCTATCATGGCGGCGGCCCAATGCTTGGAGGATTCCCCCATGAATAACAAGGTGCTTTTCGTTCTTGCCGCCGCGCTGGCGTCGACCGCGTCCGCGACCGAGGTGACCGTCTACAACTCGAACCTAGGCTTGGTCAAGGAGACCCGGCCCTTCGTGCTCAAGAACGGGATCAATGAGTTGAAGGTGGAGGACGTGGCCGCGCAGATCGACGCGACCAGCGTCCACTTCAAGTCGCTGACCGCGCCCGACGCGGTCACGGTGCTGGAGCAGGACTTCCGCTACGATCTGGCCAGTCCCGACGCGATCCTCAACCGCTACCTCGGCAAGGAGATCGAGTTGGAACGGCCCGTCGGCCGCGACGGAGACAAACGCGAGACCCTCAAGGGCGTCCTGCTGTCGAACGCGGGCGGGCGCGTCCTTCAGGCCAACGGGAAGATCCTCATCAACCCGCTGGGCTCCCCGGTCCTTCCGGAGCTGCCCGAGGGCCTGCTCACCAAGCCTACTTTGGTCTGGAAGCTGGATTCGGCGAAGAGCGGCCGGCATCAGGGCGAGATATCGTATCTGACCTCCGGGATGAATTGGAGCGCCGACTACGTGATGGTCGTCGACAAGGACGACGCCCGGGGCGACGTCACCGCATGGACCACGGTGAGCAACAACTCCGGCGCGACCTACAAGGACGCCAAGCTCAAGCTGGTGGCCGGCGACGTGCATCGCGCGCCGACGACGCGCGGCGACGGCGGCCGCTACCGGGCCGTCGCGACGAGGATGAGCGCCGACATGACCGAGAACATGAAGGAGAAGACCTTCTTCGAATACCACATGTACTCGCTGTCGCGGCCGACGACGCTGGCCGACAATTCGTCCAAGCAGGTCGAGATGGCGTCGGCGGCGGGCGTGCCGATCAAGAAGCTCTACGTCTACGACGGCGCTCAGGGAGTGTCGTGGTCGGACTTCGGCGATTCCGGCTACTGGGATCCGGGCTACGGCCTGCAGTCGGGCAAGAAAGTCTCCGTGTTCCTGGAGTTCCAGAACAAGAAGTCCGAGGGCCTGGGCATTCCGCTGCCGAAGGGGCGCGTGCGCGTGTACAAGGCCGACGACGAGGGCGCCCTACAGTTCGCCGGCGAGGATTCCATCGACCACACGCCGAAGGATGAGAAGGTCCGCATCAAGATGGGCGAGGCGTTCGACGTCGTGGGCGAGCGCAAGCGCGTCGATTTCTCGTCCGACGCCAGCAAGCGCCGTTTCGTGGAGACTTTCGAGATCCGCCTGCGCAACCATAAGGACGCGGACGCGACGGTGACGGTCGTCGAGCACCTGTACCGCTGGACGAACTGGAAAATCACGGACTCATCGGCCAAGTTTACGAAGAAGGACGCCCAGACCGTCGAGTTCGAGGTTCCCGTCAAGAAGGACGGCGAGGCCGTGGCGACCTACACCGTCAAGTATTCCTGGTAGGCGTTCAGAACAGGTTCGTATCGACCCACAAAGTGACGGGGCCGTCGTTGAGCGATTCGACCGCCATGGAGGCGCCGAACTCTCCGGTCTTCACCGTGAGGCCGGAAGCGGAGAACATGGCCGCGGTCATTTCGTACAGCGCTCGAGCCTGCTCGGGGCGCGCCGCGGAGGTGAAATCCGGTCGGCGGCCGCCTCTCAGCGAACCGAACAAAGTGAACTGCGAGACGAGCAGGATGTCGCCGCGCTCGTCTAGAAGCGAGCGGTCAAACTTGCCTTCGGCGTTCGCAAACACCCGCAGGGCCAGGACCTTGTCGACCAGCTTGCGCGCGCACGCCTCGTCGTCCTCGCGGCCGACGCCCAGCAGGATCAGGAACCCCCGCCCCGTTTCCCGGCGCCCGCCCGCGTGCGCGCCGTCGCGCAAGGTCACCGCGGCGCGCTCCACGCGCGTCACCACCGCCCTCATGCGCTTTTCTTGACCGCCATGGGACGATTGTCTATCTTTTAACGCCGCCCATGCCAATACGACTCTTCTACGCCGTCGCCGCCGACGAGACGGTCAAGGCCGCCGCCGCCTCGACCGCGGCGCGCCTGCGCCGCGCGTCCGTCGACTACCGTTGGGTCGACCCGCGGGACATGCACCTGACTTTGCGCTTTCTGGGGGAGACCGCGGAGGATCGCCTGCCCCAGGTCGAGCGCGTCCTGCGCGAGGCGGCCGCGAAGACCGCGCCCTTCGAGGTGTCCTACGGCGCCATCGGCGCCTTCGATTCGCTGGACGATCCTCGGGTGGTGTGGATCGGCGTCGACGCCGGATTCGAACCGTTGGCGGCGGCCGCCGAACTTCTGGGCCGCGACGAACCGCGGCCGTTCTCGCCGCACCTGACCTTGGGCCGGCGCCGACGCGACGTCCGGTCGCCGGAGTTCGCCGCGCTCCTGCGCGCCGAGCCGAGCCTGGGACTGCGCCGTCGCGTCGAACGGCTCAGCTTGTACGCAAGCAAGCCGGCTCCGTTCGGCCACGCTTACGAGATTCTGCTCGAGGCCGAGCTGACCGGCGCTTAGAACGCCTCGTACTGCGGCTTCCACAGCCGCGTGAACGAGATCGACACGCCGGTCATCAGGCTGTAGCCGTAGGCCGGGCGCGTCTTCAGGCCGAACCAGTAGAAATCGACGAACGGCGCCACCGACAGATGCTGCCGGATCGGGATGCTCAGCTTCGCGTTCGCGTCGCCTTCCAGGCGCAGATCTCCGGCGGAGTCCTGCCTGGTCAGGAAGAAATAGTTGCTCCAAAGCTCGCCGTCCAGTTTCGCGCCTCCCGGGCCGACGGGCGTGGAGAAGAGCGCGCGCAGGCGCAGTCCGGTCTGCGTGTTCGGAGGGTCGCGCGAGAGGTTGCGCCTGACGATGCCCGAGGTGGACAGGGTCCTCACGACGGACCCGTCGAAGAATTCGACGCCGGGGAAGGCGCTGTAGATTTGCTTGCGCCGCAGGCCGACGGCGGCCTGGAATTCCCCGTCGTACTGCAGGCCGATCGACGGTCCCCAGGAGCGCGCCAGCCAGCCGAGCGGGACGCCGCCCGCGCGCCGGGTGTTTAAAGTCAGGAACATGATGCGGTTCGACGAGAGATTGACGGTCGCCGGCCCGTTGCGCGGGCTGATGCGGTCTTTCGCGTACTCCAGTTCCAGCGTGTTCGTCCACTTGTATTGCCGGTGCATGTACTCGACGTCCGTCTTGAGCGCTCCGCCGATCAGCAGCTCGTCAAAACCCTGCACGCGCGAGTCGGGCACCGCCGCGAACGCATCGCTGCTCTGCACCTTGGTCTGCCTGAGGTTCAGGCCGATGTCGCGGAAGTTCACGCGCCAGAGTCCGGGCTCGCTGAGCGGGCGGCCCTCCATCCAGCCGCGCCAGTCCGCGTGCGCTCCGGGGCCGCCCCGCTTGCGCAGTTCGTCGAGCACTCCCGCCGCGACCGTGGGCGTGCCCGCGATCAATTCGTAGGGAGGAGGAAGGCCGAGCGCTTCGGCCGCATAGCGGGACGTGGCGACGCGATAGACGCCGGAGGCGTCCAAAGGCGCTCCGCGCAGGAGGCCGCCCGCGTCGAAGCCGGACACCGCGAAGCGCAGCTTGGAGTCGTCGGGCAGACCCGCGTCCTCGCGTTGCTTCTGCGCGGCGGCCTCGGCGGCGAGGTCTTTGAGGCGCGTCCCCGGTATTTCGACGACGATCGCCGCGTCCGGAGAGCCCAGCCAGCTGCGCACCATGCTCTCGCGCACCGCGCCGACGGTCGTCATTTGCAGGGCGGGCGCGGGCAGGAGTCCCGCCTCGGCGCGGCCGCGTTCGGTCAGCATGCCGGCGGCCAACGTCCAAAAGTCGCGCGCGCCGTACACCGGCAGGCCTCGCTCGGTCGCGGAAAAGACGTCGCGCGCGGCGGGGATGATCGGGGCTTCCATCGAGCGTCCGGCGGCGAAGGCCTCCAGCGCGGGCTCCGGAACGTCCTCCGAGGGGTTGATGAAGTCGTCGAGCAGGACGGCGGAACTGACGACCTTCCAGCTGACGCGGTCGTCGTCGAGCCGGCGCTCGACTTCGTAGACGTTGAGCGCGGGCGCGTAGGCGCGCATCATTGGCAGGGCGTTGGCGTAGAGAGGACGGTCCTCCTGGACGAAAGTCGTCGTCGGTGGGGGGCTGAAAACCAGAAACGGCGCGTTTTCGGCCAGGATCAGGTCCAAGCCCCTCGCGCCGGCGGCCAAGCGCGCGGCGTCGGCTTGGTTTAGCGGCGAGAGCACCACGACGATATCGGCTTCGGCGCGCAGCCGCGGGATCAGCGCCTCGACGGCGAGGACCG
>CAIQSZ010000090.1 GCA_903874575.1 uncultured Elusimicrobia bacterium | reverse complement strand
GGCGAGATAATGGAGACGAATATGAAGAAGGCGAAGAGGACGGAAATGATCGTGACCTTGACCGTGGTTCTGACCGCGATCACCTTGCTGGCCGCGGGCGTGTTCGCCCAGACGGCGGGTTTTCGCTGGTTCGGTCCGCTGACGCGCATGCTGACGCCCAACGGCGACCAGCGCAACGACGTCGTCTTTCTCTGCTTCGACAACCCTTCCGATTCCGACGTGTCCGGGAAAGTGTATTCCCTCCTGGGCGTCGAGGTGGCTTCGTTCGGTCCCCCTCAAAGGGTCGTGCCCCCCGGCGTTCCCTCCTGTCCCGCGCCGTCGACGGGGGCGCCGGTGCAGTACCTGAGCTGGGACGGCCGCTCCAACGGCTCCGTCGTGCCGAGCGGCATCTATGTTTATCGGGTTTCCGCCGAACAGAAAGTCTACTCGGGAACGCTCGTCGTGGTGAGATAAATCATGAATAAATCGCTCTCCGGAATTCGCAGGAAACTCGCCGCCTGGAGCGGCGCCGCCGTCCGCGGTCATTCATACTTGGGACGCATGGCTGATCGACTTCACGCAGCCTGGATCGCCGTCCTGGTGCTATGCATCGGCTTCCTTCCCGCGCGCGCGGCCTACGACGACGCTGGCGTCAGCGCCCGCGTCACGGGGCTGGGCAACGCCTATACCGCGGTCGCCGACGACGCGTACTCGGTGTACTACAACCCCGCCGGTCTGGCCGGCCTGGACCGCCGCGAGTTCGCGACCAGCTACTCCCGCCTGCTCACCGGTCTCACCGACGGTTCGAATATGCAGAACTCGTTCCTGGCCTACGCGCATCCCCTGGACGAGGGACGCCGAGGCGTCGTCGGCGCCGCGTTCAACTACTTCACGCTGGACGGCCTGTATCGGGAGTCCAGCGCGTTCGCGTCCTACGGCCGCCAGATGACGCGCGAGGACCGCATCGACCCGATCTACGCGGGCGTCTCGGCTAAGGTGCTCAGCCGCTCCCTGGGAAGCACTGCCGTCTCCGCGAACGCCTTATCCAACACCGGCGTCGCGACCGGCCAGCCCGACCCGGTCCTGAAGAACGCCTCGCGCGCGAACCTCGACGCCGATCTGGGCGCGTTGTGGCGCGTGCGGCCCCGCTGGAACCTCGGCTTGCAAATACAGCACGTGCTGGAGCCCAACGTGGCGTTTTCATCCGACGGCGGCGACAAGCTGGGCCGGAACATAAAGCTGGGCGGCGCCTACCGCACGCCTTTCACCACGCTCTCCACGGACGTGGACTTTCTATCGGCCCCGGACGGATCGATGGACAAGCGCGTCTGCGTCGCGGCCGAGAAGTGGCTGCCGACTTTGCTGTACGGCACGTTCGGGGTCCGCGGCGGCATCGGCCTGGGCAGCCGCGACTATCGCCAGCTTTCGACCGGACTCTCCTACAAGATACACCGCATGCAGTTCGATTACGGCTTCGCCGTTCCGGTGGGCGGGCTCACCCAGACCGCGGGCACGCACCGCGTGGGTCTGAGTTGGCGCTTCGGCGCTCCTCTCCAAGCCGACCAGCTGTTGGGCGACATGCTCCTGGAAAACCTGGCGGCGGCGGCGCCCGTGGGAACCCCGGAATTCAATAAACAGGCGGCCGAATTGGTCGCGTATAAGCGCAAGGCCGTCGATCTGCTGATGCGCGACGCCGACGCGGAGGCGCAGTTGGGACGCTATGCGAACGCTCGCGAACGCTCGCGTCAGGCGGCGTCTCTGGCGCCGAAGGACTCCGTGCTCGCCGACCTGGACGAGCGCTATCGCACGGCGGCCGCGTATTTCCCGGACTTGTCCGCTGAAATCCACCGGGCGCCCGGCGCCGCCACTCAGGACGGCCTGATGAAGTTCATCGAGGGCAAGGACAAGGAGGCGCTGATCTCCTTGGTGAACGCCCGGGCGCTGAATCCCACGGTCGCGCATGACGGGTTCATCCGCGTGCTCGAGGCCAAGGTGGGTTCTCCCGCGCCCGCGCTGTCCACGGCCGCCGTCGTCGCGGTCGCCCCTGCCGAGGCGGCCCCCCCGGCCGTCGCTCAGTCCAGCGCGACGGTCCCCTCCGAAGCGGACTCTCTCAAGCGCATTCTGGAGTCGACCTCCGCGCTGATGGAAGTCTCTTTCTTTCAGCAGGAGTGGAATAAGGTCGTGAAGCTGGCCGACCAAATTCTCGCGCTCGATCCGGGCAATCTGCAGGCCTACAAGCGCCAGGCCGGCGCCTACCATGCGTTAAAGAAGACCGCCGACGCCCTGCGCGCCTTGAAGGCCGCCTACGCGTTGGAGACGGACGAGGTCGAGCGCTCAAAGATGAGGTCCTACATCTCGGCCATGAAGGCGGTCGTGGTGAAGGAGTCGCGCCGCGCGGTCGCGGCGAAGCCGGCGCGTCCGGCGGGCGGTCCCGAGGACGTCGAGAGGCTGTACGAAGCGGGCGTCGAGTTGTACGCCCAAGGTCGTTTGGCGGAGGCGCGCGAGGCGTTCCGGCGTTGTCTTCAGATCGATGAAAACTACATCCCGGCACAGCGCGCTCACCAGCGCGTGCAGGCGGAGATGCTTCAGTCGGGCAAGGAACGTTGAGCGCACGGACGCGGGAAGTGCAAGACGCACCCCTCGGGGCGAGTCCTTACTGCCAGCGAAGCGAGGCGGTCGGAATTCGGCGCAGGCTGGCGCCGGAGTCGGAGCCGCCGGCCAGCCAAACGCCTCCCTCTTCGAGGAACAGGCCGCGCAGGTTCCCGTCGGTGCCCAGCAACGGCGAGAGCGGCGCGCAGGCGGCGGGCTTGAATGCTCCCCCGGAGGATTTAAGGCGGCAGAGGACGCGGCGGCCGGCGTCGACCACCCACAGATCCCCGGCGGGGTCGAAGGCGAACGTGGCCACGTCCATTCCCGGAAGGTCGATGCGGTCCAAGGGCTGAAGCATGACGCCTAGAATGGAACGGCTGATCAAGTACTGGTGGATGGTGCCGGCGGCGCGGTCCGAGGTCCAGACGTAGGCGCCCCTCACGAAGAGCGACGTGGGGATATGGTTCAGCCGGTAGCGCATACGGCGCGCGCCATCTTTGACCTCCGTGAGCTCCGGCGAGCGGCCGTCGAGGCTCCAGAGCGAGCCTTGGTCCCAATTAAGCGCGACGACGGGCTCATCCAGAGTCCGCCGTTCAAGCACGGTTCCGGCGCGAGACAGCGCGATCATCTCGGCCCCCTCGGCCACGAGGATATCGTTGCGCTCGGCGCGGACCGTCATTCCATCGGCGGCGCGCGCCAGCGGGATGATCACGGCGCCGCGCGCGGGACGCAGGACGCGGTAGGCCGCCAACCCCGTCGCGGCGGCCAGTGCCGCCGCCGCGACGAGGGCCGCCGGGCGGCCGAGCTGCGGGAGGCGTCTCGAAGACTGTTGGGACGGCAACGGGCGGTCAGGAGGAAAGACCTCCCGTTCTTCGGTGACCTGCGGCGGCGCCGCCGGACGTGGAGCTGGCGCCGCCGCCGCGGATTCCATTCGCGGCAGCGGCGGCGGCGGACGGTCCGCGACGGGGGCGGGCTTCGGAGCCGAAGGGACGTCGAGCGTGAGCGCTTCAAGGAAAATAGGCGGCGCGCTGCTCGCCCCCTGAGCGTCCAACTCGGGCACGTCGAGCCGTATCGCCGACAGCCGCTCACGGCAGCGGCGCAGGATCAGCTCGAAGTCGTCTTCGGCCTGGGGCATCGCTTAGCGCGGCTGTATGGATGCGGTCCGGGGCGCTTCCTCGCCGCGCAGGCGCGTCTGGTACTGCCGCACCAAGTCGGCGATCGAGGCCTGGAGATTTTTCTTTAGATCCTCGATCTCGGACTGTTTCTTGCGGTAATCCTGCGCGAGCTGCTGGCCCTTCAGTTCGACGTCGATGGCGCGGCGCTTGAGCGCGTCTTCTTCGGAGAGACGCCGCTTTTCCCACGCGTCCAGTTCGGACTGCTTGGCGGCGATGATCTGCTGG
>CAIQSZ010000089.1 GCA_903874575.1 uncultured Elusimicrobia bacterium | reverse complement strand
GGGTCACCGGCCCGCCGCCGGCGCGAAAGCGCAGGCGGTAGCGCGCCGCGGTCGCCTTGATTTTCAGCTTTAGCTGGTCGACGTCGAGCTTGGCGACGGCGTCTTCGGCGGGCGGCTGCGACGCGAAGCCCTCGCTCGTCTGCGTGCCGAGCGCGTACCAATTGGACCAGCCCGCCTCGGTGCGGACCTTCGCCGACAATTCGACCTCGCCGCCGGCGGGAACGTCCGCCGAGAACGAGCCGACGAGGTCGTCGAACGGGACCGGGGACTCCAAGTCGGGGGATTCCAGCGTCGCCGAGACCGACTTCGCGCGGAACAGGCCCTCCTGGAACGGAAGGCGTTCCAGGCCGACGGCCTTGACCCTGGCGGTGTCGAGGGCGGTGCGGTGGACGATGTCGTGGTTCATCGGGCGGGCGGCGACGCCGAGCAAAAAGAAAAGCCGAGCGACCGCGAAGGCCGCCCGGCTCTTCCGCTCAAGACCGTCTTACTTGACGAGCTTGTTGGCCGGATTGCGCGGCGGATCGTTGGGCGAGCGCGGCGTGATCTTGGGGTTGTCCTTGAACGACGGGGCCAGCTCCGCGTTGATCTTGGCCCACGTCGGGTTCTCGTCGACCGAGCCGACGATCGCGCCGATCGGGCACTCCGGCAGGCAGACGCCGCAATCGATGCAGACCTCGGGGTTGATGATCATCATCGCCTTGCCCTGGTACTCGCCGGGATGGATGCACTCCACCGGACACACGTCGACGCACGCCGCGTAGACTTCGCCGAGACAACCTTCACCGATCACGTGAGGCATTAGATTGATTCCCCCTTCTCATGGTAAACGCATGGCGCCGACGCCTGAAACGCGTTATACTGACGCCAACGTGCTCCATCGTACATCATCGTCCCTTTTCTGTCAAATCCTGCTCGCCGCGGCGCTGGCGGCGCCCTCCGTCGCGCGGGCGGAAGGCGCGGCCGCGGGGGCGCCTTCGCCGCCGCCGAGCGGCCGGGACTTCATTCTGGAGAAGCTGGGCCAGGTCAGCCTGTTCGGGAGCATGTCCGCGACGTGGCGCAACGTCGGCCCCAAAGAGCCGGGCTTCGAGACCCAGATACAAAACGAGGTCTATCTGGCCGACATCTACTTCGGGGCCCGGGGCCCGGTTCTCCCGGGCGTGCCGTTCTATCTGGAGCTCAACGTTCCCACGTCCCAGCAAGGGGGACTGCGTCTTTTCCAAATATACGCCGAATACGACCGCATCCACCGGCTCAAGTTCCAGGTCGGGAAGTTCCTGGTCCCGTTCGGGCGCTACAACGAGCTCTACCGTCCCGACCAATTCCTGACCGTGACCCGGCCGCTGATGTACGCGTCGCCCGACAGCATCGACCTCGTGACCCGGCCGAACTCGCCGCGTCCGCCCATCAGCGCGGGCTACGCCGACGTGGGCGCTCGCGTCAGCTGGTACCCGGTGCGCGTGCATCCTCTCATTCCCGACGAGATGACCGCGTTCGTGGTCAACGGGCTGGGCGAGACCACGAATCGCTCGCGCGCGTTCCCGAACCCGCAGAATCTGGGCATCCCCGGGCCTCCGACCAACGGCGTCACGCCCGATTTCGGCCATCAGAACAACAATCTCGCCGACAACAACAACGCGAAATCGGTCGGCGGCCGCGTGGTCTTCGCGCTGGGCGACCTGCGCCTGCCCTTCCCGATTCCCGAGCGCGCGGCGGACCTGGACGGCGTCGTCCTTGGGCTGTCCGGCATGGGCGGCGCGTACGATCTCGAGGGCCAGCTCAATTATCAGATGTGGGACGTCAATTGGGCGCTCGAATACGAAGGGGTGAGCCTGTCCGGCGAGGCGATGTACTCGTCGGACGATTTCCTGAACCCGGCCGTCGCCCCTTCGGGCGCCGCGCTCGTCGCCCCGATCGTCCAGGCCCGGCGCGGCGAGCAGATCTACGGCTACTTCATCCAGGCCGCCTTCCCGTTGATGCGCAAGCCGTTCCTCGGCAAGCGCCTGACGGGGGTCCTGGTGTTCAACCAGCTGTATCGGCGCGGCCCCTTGCAGGACTTTTTCCTCAACTACAACGACGGAACGACGACCTTCCCATCGCTGACGGGGGTGCGTTCCGACGCGCCCTATGTCCTGCGCCAGATCGACAAATACACCGCGGCCCTGAACTATCGGCTCGCCGAGCATTTCATCTTGAAATTCGATTACTCCTACTGGGTGATGGGCAACTCCACCATCTTGAGCGCGACCTCCTTGGGTTCGCACGACATTTACCAGACCGCCTTTTCCCTGGTCATGGGGTTCTGACGCCATGAGCGCCGTCCTTATCGCCGCGGCGCTGTCGCTGACCGCGGCGCGCGCCGCGACCGACGCGCTCGAGCCTCCGGCGGGGGGGTTCCGCGTCGAAACCGCGACCGTGGCCGCGGACGGGCCGTGGACCGAGACGGTCCTCCGGTTCCCTTCGGCCGCGAGGAGCCCGTGGCCGGCCAACGACACGGTCTGGGCGCACCTGCTCGTGCCGAGGTCCGCCGCGGGGCGGCG
>CAIQSZ010000088.1 GCA_903874575.1 uncultured Elusimicrobia bacterium | reverse complement strand
TGGTTCACCGCCTTCGTCGGAGCCAATCTCATCCAGTCGGCGTTCACGCGCTGGTGCCTGATGGAGGACATCCTGCGCAAGACCGGTTTCGCCGGGCCGGACTCCTGCTGCGGTTCGGCCAAAAAAAACTAGGAACGCGCGCTGCCGATCTCGGATATCGTCTTCTATGCCCTGGCGGCCTTCACGCTCACGCGTTGGGCGTCGCCTCCGGTCGCCCTGGTCCTGGGCGTCGTCTTCGCGCTGATCTGCCCATCCCGCCCGCTGGCGAAGGCGCGCAGCCTGACAAAACGGCTCCTCCAGGCCGGCGTCGTTGGGCTGGGCTTCGGTATGAACCTAAACCGCGTACTCGGCGCCGGCGCGACGATAAAGCTGGCCCGCGCCCTCTGAATCGTTCCCGTCTGCCTGGCCACCGCCGCTCTGGCCCGCTCAAAGTCCAAGGTCGAATGGCCTTGGTTCATCCCGCTATTCGTGCTGGCCGCGGCGGTCAATACCTACGCTCCCCAAGGAGTTCGAGCTTGGAGTCTGCTCCACGGCGCCGCGAAATCCGGCCTGACCGCGACCCTCTTCCTGATCGGGGCGGGCTTGAACCGCCAGGCCCTCGGCCGCATCGGCCCGCGGCCGCTGATCCAAGGCGTCGCGCTGTGGGCGCTCGTCGGCGGCGCTTCGCTTGCGATGGTCCGGGCGGGTTTCGCGTTCTAACTGCCGCCGCACCGCTTAGGCCGAAATTTTTTCTTCAGCGCGGAAGCGCGATCAGCGCCAGGACAAGGCGCAGGCGGGCGTCAGTCGCCGAGACCAAAGCGGGGCCACTCCTTGCGCGCGAACGCGTAGTTCTCGGGCGTGCCCACGTCGACGACGGGATCGAGGACCGCGCCGTAGGCGTTCTTCATCAGTTTCGGATAGACGTCCCGCGACAGGTCGCCGGGGCCGGGAGGGAGCGCCGCGAGCAGGGCCGGGCCGCCGACATAGACGCCGGCGGCGACTATGGACGACTTCGGGCGGGCTGGTTTTTCCTCGAACGAAAGGATTCGCCCGTCGGCGGATAGCTCGACGACGCCGCCGCTCTTGGGGTCGGGGCTGCGGAATAGGCCCAAAGTGAGGTCCGCCTTCCGGCGACGGTGGAGATCGGACAACGGCTTCAAATCCGCGCCGATGAGGGTATCGGCGTAGAAGACCCAAAATTCATCCTCCCCGGAGACGAACGACTTGTTCGCGGCCAGCGTCCCGGCCGAACCCAGCAATTTCTCTTCGTGGAAAAGGCGAACACGGACGCTCGTGGCGCGATGCTCCAGGAATTCTCGCACCAGGCCGGGAAGATGGTGCGTATTGATCAATATCTCACGGACGCCCAATCGCTCGCAAATCCGAAGCCACCAATGAAGAAGAGGCTTGCCCCCGATGGGAACCAGGCACTTCGGAATCGCGTCGGTGACGGGACGCAGGCGCGTGCCCAGGCCGGCGGCGAGCAGGAACGCCTTCGCCGGTCCCGGAGCGCTCATTATTTCCAGATGCGGCGCTTTTGAT
>CAIQSZ010000087.1 GCA_903874575.1 uncultured Elusimicrobia bacterium | reverse complement strand
CCGTCGTGTATTACGTGAGCCGTGAAGGCGTGACCGGCGCGCGCGCGGGTTTGGCGTCCGGCTTGGCCGATAGGCTCAAGCGCGTGCGCGCTCTCGTCGGCAAGCCTCTGTTGGTGGGCTTCGGCGTGGCGCGGCCCGCGCAGGCGGCGGCGCTGGCGCCGCACGCCGACGGCGTCGTCGTCGGCTCGGCGTTGGTGGCGGCCGCGGCGAAGGCGGGCGCGGCGGGCGGCCCCGCGGCCGTGGGCAGGCTGGCGCGCCGGCTGGTGAAGGCGTTGGAGGTCTCATGCTGATTCCAATTTCGTCTACGGACGCGCGGTGAGTTCCCGGACGATCTCCGGAGGAGGCCGCCTCGTCGGGGAGGTCCGCATGCCCGGCGATAAATCGGTCTCGCACCGCGCTCTGATCTTCGGCGCGCTGGCGGAAGGGACCACCGAGGCCCGCGGCTTGGCGCCGGGGGCGGACGTGCGCTCGACGCGCCGCATGCTGACGGCGCTGGGCGTGGAGATCCAAGGCGACGCCTCCGACGTGCGCGTGAAGGGCCGAGGCTTGGGCGGGCTTCAGCCCACGACGGCGGCCCTCGACGCGGGGAACTCCGGCACCACGATGCGTTTGATGATGGGCGTCCTGGCCGGCCATCCGTTCGCGTCGCGTCTCATCGGCGACGAGTCCTTGAGCCGGCGTCCCATGGAGCGCGTCGCCGCGCCCCTGCGGGCGCTCGGCGCGACGGTTGAACTGTCGCCGCGGGGCACCGCGCCGCTGACGGTGCTGGGCGGAAAGCTCAAGGGCGCGCGCGTCGCGCCGGCGGTCGCCAGCGCTCAGGTGAAATCCGCGCTCCTGCTGGCGGGCCTGCACGCGGCCGGCGTCACGACGGTCGTCGAGCCCGCGGCCACGCGCGACCACACCGAGAAAATGCTCGCTCTTTTCGGCGTGAAGCTCGAACGGGGCGGCCTGGCGGTCGCCGTCGAGGGCGGCTCGCGGCTGACCGGCGCGCGCGTCGAGGTTCCCGGCGACCCTTCCTCGGCCGCGTTCTGGTGCGTCGCGGCCGCGCTTGCCGCGGACAGCGATCTGCGCGTGAACGGCGTGATGGCCAATCCGACGCGCACGGGCTTCCTCGAAGTCCTGTCACGCATGGGCGCCGATATCCGCCGCGAGAAATCCTCGGAGCGCGCGGGCGAGCCGTGCGTGGACCTGATCGTCCGCGGCGGGAAGCTGCGCGCCGCCGACATCTCCGCCGCCGAGGTTCCGGGGCTGGTGGACGAGGTTCCCATCCTGGCTCTGGCGGCCGCGCGCGCGGAGGGGACGAGCCGCTTCTCCGGCCTCGACGAGCTGCGCCACAAGGAAAGCGACCGTCTCGCCGGCATCGCGGAACTTCTGAACGGCTTCGGCGCGAAGGCCCGCGTCGACGGCGACGACCTTCTCGTCGAAGGCTCGGCGCGCCTGCGCGGGACGACCGTGGACTCGAAGCTCGACCATCGCCTGGCCATGACGGGCTTCGTCGCGGGCTTCCTGGCCGACGGGCTCACGACGGTCCTCGGCGCGGGCTGCGCGGAGATTTCCTACCCTTCCTTCTACATGGACTTCCTGTCCTGCATCGCCTGATGAAACTGGGCCTCTTCGGCCGTCCCGTATCGCACTCGCGTTCGCCGCGCCTGTTTGCGCGCCTGGCGCGTCTGCTCAAGCGCCCGATCTCGTATGCCGCCGTCCAGGTTCGGCCCGGCGGGTTGGCCGCCGCCGCCGCCGCCGCGCGGGGCGCGGGCTGGCGCGGCGCCAACGTGACCGTGCCGTTCAAGGAAGAGGCCGCGCGGCTGGCCAAGACCCTGACCCCCGCGGCCCGCGCTCTCGACGCGGTCAACGTGCTGCGCTTCGGACGCTCGCTCGTCGGTCACAACTCCGACGCCGAGGGGCTGCGCGACGCCTTGCGGCGCGCGGGCGTGCGCGCGCGCGGCGAGGACGCGCTCGTATTCGGCGCGGGCGGCGGG
>CAIQSZ010000086.1 GCA_903874575.1 uncultured Elusimicrobia bacterium | reverse complement strand
GGAGATCGGGTATGTGTCGTTCCGGCTGATCGTACTCAATCATGCGACGTACGAAGTGGCGCGGGTCGGCGGCATGACGTGGTTCTCGTCCGCCGGCGGCCAGAGCAAGGCGGGGTCGTTGATGCAGCGGATTCTCCCGGAGGCGACGGTGGCCTGCTTCCAGGATAAGACGATGCGCGACCCGCAGTCGGAGCAGGACAACTTCGACTTGGTGTGCACGGGGCGGGAGAGCGTGAAGCTGATCTTCCCGATCAGCAGCATCATTCTCGCGGCTCCTCAAGGCAGCGGCAAGAGGTTGTTGACGGCGACGGTGCGCATGCCCATCGAACAGGCGTTGAAGAAGTGACAAGGCGAACCAGGACATAGAAATGGAAAAAAAAGGCGTGTTGATTCCGATGGTCCTCGCGATGCTCGCGGCCGTGTTCTATCTCATGGTTCTGACGAGCAAGGAGAAAGCCCTCAGCGGGGACTACGAGAAGGCGAAGGTCCTGGCGGCGCGCGCGGATATCCCCGAGCGGACCGTCCTCAAGGAAGACATGGTCGAAGTCCTGGAGGTCCCGCGCAAGTTCATGCAGCAGGATTCCTTCGAGATCAAGTCGCCCTCGGACATGAAGCTGATCGTGAACCTGGTCACCCGCACGCGCGTCCCGAAGGGCAACCAGGTCACCCAATCCTCCCTGGTGTCCCTGTCGCCCGAATCCGGCCTGAGCGTGAAGATCCCTCCCGGCTACCGGGGCGCCATGCTCCCGATCGAGCCGGAGATGAAGATACTCATCAAGCCCGGCGACCGCGTGGACGTCCTGGTCACCTTCGAGGCGATGATGAACGACGGACGCAAGGAGAAGGTCACGGCCACGATCCTGCAGAACGTGCTGGTGATCGCGGTCGGCACGAACCTCGGCCAGGGCATGAACGCCAAGCAGTTCAAGAATCAGCAGGCCGTCGAGGACAAGACCGCGGCGTTCGCCGAGAAGGCGACCGTCAGCCTCGCTTTGAATCCGAACGAAGCCCAGTACCTGGCGCTCGCCTTGAAAACGGGCGAGCCGACGGTGATCATGCGCGGGCTGGGCGACGTCGAGATGCATCCCATGGAGATGGCGAGTTTCCGCAAGCTGTTCCGCTGAGCGGACCGGCAAGAAGCGCCTTGACCCAGGAAAACCCGACAATATGAACCGACAACTTTGGACGGCGGCGGCGTTGCTCGCGCTGGCCGCGGCGCGGGCCTCGGCGCAGCCCGAAGACTCCCTGATCGCGGTCTCCGCGGACATCGTCGAGATTTCCGGGTCCTACGAGAAGGATCTCGGTTTCTCGTGGACGCCGTTCCAGGCGGGAGTCAACTTCGCGGAGAAGTCGATTCCCACCGGCCAGATCATCAAGGTCGGGGATTTCGCCCGGCAGACCCAGCTGGCGACGTCGCTGAAGATGCTGGAGACCGAGGGCAAGGCGCAGATGCTCTCGAATCCGAAGGTGATCGTGCAGGCGCAGTCCCAGGCGAACTTCGTCGTCGGCGGGGAGCAGCCGTATCCGACCGCCAACGGCAACGGCACCGTCACGACCGATTTCAAGAAGTTCGGCGTCATCATGAACATCGTGCCCGTGATCAACCCGAACAAGAAGGACACCATCCGCGCCGAGCTGCAGCTGGAGGTCTCCAACGTCGACTTTTCGAAGACCGTCCAGGTGGGCAACACCTCCGTGCCGTCGGTCGTCACGCGCCAGATCCAGACCGCCGTCGAGGTCAAAAGCGGCGAGACCCTCGTCATCGGCGGCCTCAAGTCCAGCACGAAGAACGTCTCCAAGACGAAGGTGCCGTTCATCGGCAACATCCCGCTGCTCGGCCTGCTCTTCACCACGACGACGATCACCGAGACGCAGCAGTCGTTGTTCCTGTTCATCACGATGGAAATCGTGAAGTAGGGGTATTCTCTCAATGGCCGACCCGCTGACGCGCTCCGAGACCGCCGTCCTGACCTCCGTCAAGGAGCCGGGGCGCGTCGTCGTCTTCACGGGGCCCAAGGAAGGCGTCGGCAAGACCACGGCGTGCCTGAACCTGGCGCTGGCGTGGGCCGGCAGCCAGAACCGCAAGGTCGTCATCGTGCACATGGACCCCCTGTGCCGCAACGATCTCAGCTTCGTGCTGGGCCTGAACCCGCCCTCGCTGGCCAGCATGACCAACCTCGTCGGAGAGAGCCCGACGGGCGGTCTCGGCCGCCTCCTGAAGGGCCGCATCCCGATCTCGCAGTGGGGCGTCGGCCTGCTGCCGCTGGCGTCTTCGCGCGCCGAGTTTCAGGCGCTTTCGCCGACCACCGTCGTCAAGGTCTTGGGGTCGCTGACGGAGAGCTACGACCTGTTCCTGGACGTCGATCCGTTCTTCCCGATGCAGATATTCTCCTTCGACCTGGCGGACCTGATCTACTGGGTCTGCCTGCCCCAGCGTTCGCACTTCGAGGCGACCTACGCGCTCTTCAACGAGATCAAGGCCCTCCATTTCCCGCTCGACAAATTCGAGATCGTCGTCAACCAGGCCAACCTTCCCGGCGCTCTCGCGCCCAAGGAGGTCGGCCGCTTCTTCCACGCCATGCAGAAGACGGTGCTGTCGTACATGCCGTGGGAAGACCTGATACCGGAGTACGCGAACATCCAGAAGATCCTGGTCGTCGAGCAGCTCCAGAGCGACTGGGTCAAGGCCCTGCGCGTCCTGCTCGGCCGGACGATGGAGATCAAGCCCACGGTCAAGCAATGGGAGACGTCGATGGACGCCGACGAATTCTCCTCGTCGGCGGACCTGCTCTGGCGTCCCTCGACGTCCGCGGCGGCGGGCGCCCCCGTCAAGAAGCCGAAGACGGCGTCCGCGGCCTCGGCCGGCGCCGTCCCCGAGTTTTGGGACGAGCTCAAGGGCAAGGTGCACAAGCTGGTCGTCGCCGCCATGGAGACCGAGCGCATCCGCATCTCCGAGGACCCGAAGCAGAACGAGGACAACCGCGCCAAGGTCAGCCAGATCATCGAGAACCTGATCCAGCGCGAGCAGAACCTGGCCTTGTCGCGCGTCCAGCGCGAGCAGTTCGTCGTCGAGCTCGTCGACGAGATCCTCGGCTTCGGCCCGCTCCAGGCGCTGCTGCGCGATCCGACCATCAACGAGATCATGGTCAACGCCTACGACAAGATCTATATCGAGCAGAAAGGCCAGCTCATCCTGCTTCCCATGCGCTTCCGCAACGACGAGCAGGTCGTCCAAGTCATCAAGCGCATCGTGGCGCCCGTCGGCCGCCGCATCGACGAGTCGGTGCCGCTGGTCGACGCGCGCTTGAAGGACGGCTCCCGCGTCAACGCGATCATCGCGCCCCTGGCGGTGTCCGGTCCCACCCTCACCATCCGCCGTTTTTCGGCCAAGCCGTTCACGTCCACGCAGCTGGTCGGGTTCGGCGCGTGCACGGAGGGCTTCATCGATTTCCTGCGCGCCGCGGTGATCATCAAGAAGAACATCCTGATTTCCGGCGGCACCGGCACCGGCAAGACCACGTTCCTGAACATGCTCTCGAACTTCATCCCCGAGGGCGAGCGCATCATCACCGTCGAGGACACGGCCGAGCTGCGCCTGCTCGCGGATCATTGGATCCGCCTGGAGTCGCGCCCGCCGAACATCGAGGGCAAGGGCGAGATCACCATCCGCGACCTCATCAAGAACTGCCTGCGCATGCGCCCGGACCGCATCATCGTCGGCGAGTGCCGCGGCGGCGAGGCGCTGGACATGCTGCAGGCGATGAACACCGGCCACGAAGGCTCGCTGGCGACGCTTCACGCCAATACGCCCGCGGACGCGATCTCGCGGCTGTCGGCGATGTGTCTCATGGCCGGCACCGACCTTCCGATGAACGTCCTCATCGACATGATCTCGAGCGCCGTGAACCTCTTCATCCAGATCACGCGCTTCGCCGACGGCAAGCGCCGCGTCACCTACATCACCGAGTGCGTGGGCCGCGACGGCTCGAAGATCCTGACGCGGGACATCTTCCGCTTCATCCAGACCTGGATGGACGACAAGGGCACGTCGTACGGCTACTTCACCGCGTGCGACTACGTGCCGCGCTTCTACGAGGAAATCAAGCTCAAGGGCCTGCCGATCGCCAAGGAAGCGTTCATGAGCGAGCGCACGAAGAAGAAGCACGGGCTGCCCAACGCGATCGACGAGATGCTGAGGGCGGGCCTGCCGGTGCCCGACGACGCGGAAGCCGTCGCGATGTCGCACGGATCGGCGGGGAACGGATGAAGCGCGCCGCCTTCGCCGCCCTGCTCGTTCTGGCCGCCGCGGCCGGGGCCGCGGCCCAGCAGGTCTTCTCGCGCGAGCAGGGCCGGCTGCTTTTCGACAAGAAGGACGGCGCCGAATTCAAGGCGCAGGTCTTCTATCATTACTTCAAGCGCGACCGCGACCCCGGGGTCCCGGCGCCGAAGTGGGTGGAGCAGACGCTCGAGCCCATGCTGAAGCGGCCCGTCTGGCAGGATCCCGACGAGGGGATTCTCAACGAGGCCCAGCTGTGGCAGGCGCCCGTGTCGGTCCTGTACGAGTTCTTCGAATTGGTCCGCAAGAGTTTCCCTCCGGACCCTTACGGCGGCCAATTCACCCCGCCCGGCAGCCTCGTGCGCGATTACGAGGACCTGCACATCCGATTCCAGATGGCGCTCGACCGCCTGGTGCGCGCGCGCCTGGGCAACTCGCTGGGCGGACGCGGACGCGCCGTGATCGCGCACTTCGATCTCATCAACAAGCAGTTGGACTCCGTGATGGACGGCCTCATCAACGGCGACACCCAGCGCTACAAGGACGCGGTCGTCGGCATCGGGGCGCTCGGCAACGCCGCCTTCGACGTCCTGCAGAGCGGCCCGCGCGGCTACGCGCCGCCCGCCGAACCGGACCGGAACGCCGGTCTCGCCGTCCTGATCTTCTTCCTCCTCGGCATCGCGGCGATGTTCGTGGCCGGCTACGCCGTCGGCGTCCTCAACGAGGAGAAGATCGAGACGGGCGTCCAGCGCTACAGGACGAAGGCCAAGGAGTGGGCCTACGAGTACGAGCGCCAGTTCATCGTCGTCAAGATCCACTATCTCGTGGGCGTCCCGATCGGCCTCGGGATGCTGCTGGGCCTGCTCACCTTCGACCCGTTCGGCTTCATGATCTTCGCGGGCTTCGGCGTCTACGCGGGGCTCACCTTGCCCGGCTGGCTGCTGCGCAACATCCGCTTCCGCCGCGGCATGAAGTGCGAGGCGCAGTTGATGGACGCGATGATCCTGATGTCGAACGGCCTGAAGTCGGGCATCGACCTCATCGGCTGCATCGAGATGGTGACCAAGGACTGCCAACCCCCGATCTCCGAGGAGTTCGGCCTGTGCCTGAAGAACTACCACCTCGGCACCCAGCTGGAGCGGGCGCTCGAGGGCGTCGAGGAGCGCGTGCAGAGCCGCCTGCTCTCGTACATGATCAAGGCGATCAACATCCAGCGATCGGTCGGCGGCAACCTGACCAAGATCTTCGACCGCATCGTCGAAAACATCCGCGAGGAGTCCAAGCTGGTCGAGAAGACGGCCGCCATGACGGCCCAGCAGCGCATTCAGGCGATCGTCGTGGGCGTGATGCCCTGGATCATGCTGGTCATCATGTTCGCCTTCCAGCCGCAGACGATGAGGGAATTCTATTTCACGCCGCTGGGCTTCTTCACGCTGCTGTTCTGCACCGTCTGGATCTCCATCGGCATGAAGATCGTCAACAAACTCGGAGACATCAGCGTCTGATATGGGACCCATCGATCCTTCGATCCACTACCTCCTGCTCACGATCTCGATCCTGGGGTCGATGGCGGCCTATACCGCGATCAGCCGGATGTTCGCGCCGCCCGACGCCGACGCCGACGGCGACCTTTCGAGGCTGGCCAAGAACGAGGTCGGCACCTCGTCGGCGTTCTCCAGCCTCAACCCGCACGGCGGGCTCCTCGACCGCCTGGATCTCCTGCTGCTGAAGACCTTCCACCTCGACGTGAAGCTCGAGGAGATGCACATGATGATGGGCCGGCCCGTGAAGCCGAGCCCGCTGGACATGCTGCACCTCAAGGAGTTCTTCGCGGCGGCGTTCGGCGCGGGCGCCTGCCTGGCGACGGGGGAATGGGTGCTGCTGGCGTTCGGGGCCGTCGGCTTCTTCGTGCCGGACAGCATCTTCATGGGACGCATCCGCAAGCGCCAGCAGGACATCATGCGCAATTTCCCGACCTTCGTCGACCTGATGGCGCTGACCATCGAGGCCGGTCTGGACTACATGGCCGCCATCGAGCGCATCCTCAAAAACATCCGCCCGGAGCAGCGCACCGAGCTGGAGAAGGAGCTCGAGAAGATGATCAACGAGGTCCAGCTGGGCTACACCCGCCGCGACGCGCTCAAGCGCTTGGCGATGCGCACCGGCATCTCGGAGGTCCGCTCTTTCGTCGGCCTCATCATCCAGTCGGACGAGCTGGGCACCAGCCTCGTCGAGCTGCTGCGCAACTACGCCGCGGACATGCGCTTCCGCCGCTTGAACAAGGCTGAAAAGCAGGCGGCCCAGGCCGCCACGAAGATGCTGATTCCGCTGTTCATCTTCATCTTCCCGACCGTGTTCATCATGATGCTGGCGCCGATGATGAAGAGCCTCATCCAGGGAGGCCTCGGATTCTGATGATGAAGCGCGCTTTCGCCGTCTTGTTCGCGCTGGCGGGCGCGGTCGCGGCGCGCGCTCAGGAGGCCGCCGCGCCCAAGGTGCGCGACACGGAAGGCTTGTTTCTCGACATGTCGAAGCTCCGGCTGGGGACCGTCACCTCCGAGGACGACAAGAAGAAGTACATCTACACGATCCAGCTCGAGAAAGCCCGCATGACGCGCAAGACCCTGCGAATCGTGTATGAGAACGCCTTCGACCTCTACAAAGGCGGCCAATTCGAGGAAGCCAACTCGCTGACCCGCCGCATCCTCGCCATCGATCCGGGCTACGAGGACGCGGCCGTCCTCAATCGCGCGACCATGGACCTCAAGGGCTCCCTCACGCCGCGCGTTTCCGAGCGGCATCTGCTGGAGGATCGCTTCGAGGAAGGGATGGCGCTCTACCGGCAGGGCCGGCTGGCGGAAGCCGCGGAGAAATGGGACGAAGTCTCGAAGCTGTCCTCGGGCAACCTCAAGGCGCGCTACTGGCTGAGGAAGGCGCGGGGCGAGATGGCCGACGAGCATTTCCGTCGCGGCCAGAAGGCGTACAAGCAGCACCGCCTGCGGGAGACGCTCGATCAGTGGTACGCCGCGCTCGTGCTGAACCCGCGCTACCCGCGCCTGACCGCCGCCATCGCGAAGGTCGAGTCCGAGGAGCGCGAGCAGGAGGCCAACGAGAGGCTGCAGACCGCGCTGAACCTTTACAGCCAGGGCCTCGTGCTGGAGTCGCTGAAGATGCTGGACCAGGTGCTGGAGGCGGGTCCCGGCAACGTGAAGGCGCAGAAGCTTCAGGCCGAGGTCCGCGCCGAGGTTGCCAATCAGCACGTCGCGGAAGGCCGCCGCCTCTACGAGGCTCGGCAGTATGAAAAGGCGATCGTCGAGTGGAAGATCTCCACCGAGTACGGCTACGACCCGAAGTCGTCCGATCAATTGGTGGCTCGCGCCAAGGAGCAGATCCGGCGCGAGGATTCCGCGCGCAAGCGCGCGGCCGAAGTCGCCAAGGAGCGGGAGGAAGACGCCAAGAAGAGGAAGGAAGAGCGGGAGCAGGCCGACGCCGAAGCGAAAAAGAAGGACGAGGAGGACAAGGCGAAGGCGGACGCGAAGGCCGCG